>DAWL01000179.1:11655-11895 GCA_002505935.1 Euryarchaeota archaeon UBA226
ACGTAGACGATGATGCGGACATCTGGATTGTTTGCTCTTACGTTTAGGCTGGATATCAGATTGGTTGTATCTTCAGATGTTGCGATGATGATAGTGTGGGCACGTGTATGATTCACTCTTTCTAAGGCTGGAACTGCGGTTGCATCTCCAACGGTTATGAACAAGTTGTCAGATTCTCCGAGTTCCTTGATCAATGAGATTTCATTTTGATCTTCACATATCACTGCGACTTGCCTACCT
>DAWL01000119.1 GCA_002505935.1 Euryarchaeota archaeon UBA226
CCGGGTCCAACTACGGGGCCTGGATGTCTTCTCTGCCACCATCTAGTCGCCATGTAAGTGAGTGGAACCAAAGCAAAACCGAAGAGTCCAATGGCACTGAAAGTATCTCTGGAATCATCCCCATCTGGTTGTGATCTACGGGCGACCACCAAATAAGCGGATAACGCAGTAAGCAGTCCAAAGGTGTTGATTCTTACATCTGTCCAATCCCAAGGAACGCCCCATTCCGCTTGTCCCCAAATAGGTCCACTGGTTATGGCCATCAATCCGAATAACACGCCTGCTTCTGCTGCTGAAACGTGTAACTTCCAACCCCATTCGCTACGCTTTGTAAACCACGCTAGGCTACCAATGAATAGCGCGGTAAAGGCGAACATTGAAGCCCACGCAGAAGGAACGTGCCAGTAGAAAATACGCTGTGCATAAGGGGCATTCATGGTGTCGTTATCGACACCCGGGGCCCACGTGAATCCGAGGATAAGAGCGATACTTGCGATGACTAGACCAGTCAACCACAGAGCGATTCCGCTGTTCAGCGTTCGCCTCGACATCCCGACCATGAGACTGCGTTGACAAGGTTGCTTTCAATTTGTGCTAATGTCATGCTCTTCTAACGAGCATGAGAATCAATGCAAGGGAAATGAAGAGTCCAAACGACCCACCTAACATGGTCCAAACATCTTGTCCGATACCTTCTGTAGCAAGAAGTGTCATCCCTTCAACTGCCAATAACCACGGGAATATCAAGAAAGCCAGCAACATCTGTGCACCTTGTCTAGGACGTGGAAGCCATCGGTGTACTACCCAAAGGGCAAGGTTCACTCTACTGATCAGTACGCTGATGAGTAGCCCACAAAGCGTCAATTGGAATATATGCATGGCAGATATTTCTGGCAGCCCCTCACCCTGAATCATCATGGCAGCCAATGCTGTGGAAACGGTTCCAAGTATGGGTAACTGTATCGAGATTGCATTAGGTGCCTTGCCTGCGGTCTGTGCGGCCCACCAAGAACCGACCGCGTTCCTTTCGAGCAGCGATTGTGCAGGCCCGGGAACCAGCCCAATGACTAGAGAGGGAAGCAATACCAAGCCAGTCCATAACCGCCAACCACGGTTTCCTGCGATAATCTGAGGGTCTAGAGCAACAACGGTCAAAATGGTCAAAATTGCAGCAATTCCACCACTCATGATAGTTGATTTAGTCCTAGAATCTTGTTTATTTATCCAGTTTTGATATGTTCTTGCAGGATTGGAATTTTGTGATTCAATACTGGCTTCAGTTGATACTTGGGTACGTGGAATATCTCCTGACTCGATAGTCTTGCTACCCTGCCAAGAAATCTTCCTATCGGAATGGGATAGCAATTCCTTGTCGTGACTGGCCAATAGGATTCCATGCCCCGCGGAAGACAGGCTTTTGAGATGGATAATCAAGGCAGATCTTGAGTGTTCATCCAAGCCTTCATCTGCTTCATCTAACAATACTAATCTAGGCTCGTTTGAGACCATTGCAGGTATCAGAGATGCAAGGATGCTGACGCGTCTAGACAATCCTGCAGATAGAGTGCCAGTTCTTTCTAGCGCACGGTGCTTGAGGTCCCATGAAGTGAGTAGGGTTAGCAAGTCTTCAGAAGCGATTTCCTTGCCAGCAAGTCTCGCTGCGAATTGTAGATGTTCCATGATAGTTTCTTCTCCAGTTGTCGAGTCCTTTTGCAGACACAGTCCGAATGGATTCGCAGATCTTCTTGTTCCAGCATGGTCACATATGGCATGCAATTCATCTCCGGAACGATGTTTGACAGTGCCTTGACGTAGCGCTAATATTCCCGCAGCACACTCTATGACGGTCGATTTACCGCAACCATTCTCGCCGCTCAATGCCACAATTTCCCCTGAATGAACCCGCAGAGTGAAATCTTCGAGAACCATGTTCAAGCCTCGCATGACAGCAATGTTCTCCAGCGACAAGAGAACTCTAGCTTGGCTCATCGGAACTTACGAGGGCTGAATTGGGGATGAACTCTCTCCTTCGCGCTTCAGTTGCAATAATTGCTATCGAGATGATAGGAGTACTCAAGTCGAAAGCGCCTGTACGGGCACTTAGATGGTCTATTTCGTCTCACCACTGTGGCAGTTCTTTGAACCAGCAGAGTGGTTGATGTTGGTGGCGATGTTGTTTGCTGCTGGGATTCCATATTACATGGCAATTAGAGATAAGACCAGCCTTGCTTTAGCAACCACGCTCTCGATACTTCTAGTCTATGTCGTTCAGACAATGACATGGATTCTATGGTGGCTTGGCCTAGGTTGGCACGACCCACTTTTCGCCTTGGTTGCAGTTCCTGACCTTATCGTTCATCCCGGCGAATGGCATCGCTTCTTCAGCGCCGCTTGGATTCACAGTCCGAGGGATGCGACTCATGTTCTTGGAAATGCTCTGATAATCGCCTTGGTTGGAGTTCCATTAGAGCAACGACTTGGCCGTAAGCGATTCATGTTGGTCTATCTAGTCGGGGCATTTGCCGGTAATCTTGCTTGGTGTTTGGCAAATCTCGGTGAGATAATGTTCGGTTTGGGTGCATCAGGAGCTGCTTTTGGTCTACTAGGAGTGTATTTGGCTGCATGGCCCAAAGATGAAATCGAGTTTCCATTGATCCTAATCAGGCCATGGCCGGTGCAGTTGATCGCTATGCTGTATTTTGCCATGGAAGTAGCAAGAGCATGGGCGGTTCATGGGCTATCTCAACCTTCACATGTGGCACACGTTGCGCACCTCTCTGGTTTTCTGGTCTGTTATGCCATTGGACGGCCTGTGGCTAGAGGCGGGCCAGTTGCGCCAGATACCAGAGATTCCGGTCCTAGTCAAGCGGGGGCTATCGAAGCAGCCAGAAACCAACGTCGAGGCGGAATGGCCTCTATGGAAGATGATCCATGGGAAGGTTCTGAACATCCTTTGAGCGAAAAGGCCCAACATACCTTGCAACGTTTACGTAAAGAAGGTGATGAGTTAGAGACCCGCGAAGCTTGGTTGGAACGCCTCGCAGAGCAAGCACAATGCCCCCTATGTGGTAGTGAATTGAGGCTTATGGGAGAGGCGGGAAATCATACCATCAATTGCCACGACAAGTCTAAACATTTCTCATGGCCTTAGACCTGACGTCCGTAGGACGTCTACGGGCAATGCTCAAAGCAGGAGGGGTTTTGGAAAATATTCGTGGAGGTGCTTGTTTGAGCGTGACATCCAGTTCTAAGGTCTTCACAGCAGTCCTATTGGCCCTGTTGATGGTTCCTCTGCACGCACCTACTTCTGATGTGGAGGAAGAGATGCATGATTCACTGCGCTTCGTTGAACCGATGCCTCATGATTCTGCTCCAATATTGATGTGTGATTCAGATACACCATGCAAAGTTTCCAACCGGATGTATCAGAGGGAAGGGCGCCCTGCTTCTGAGGAGTGGGGGTGGTGGTTCTCCTACAGCCCTGATGTGGATTCGAATGGTATGGATGACCGTCTACAGCGATTGTTGGATGGCCGATTTGAATCGTTCAGCCCAACAGCGATTATCGGTCCTGATGGAAGAAAGACAGTCGCAATAGTGGTCGATTGGGCATGGCATCCCGGGGAAAGTGAGCAGACTGCATTGAAGGAAGTATTGGATTCCCATGGTTGGGTTGGAACTGAAGGAGGTGCTTGGTGGCAAGTATTGACTTCCATCGACAGCATAACTGTCGACAAGGTTCCTGTGAGTGCCCTTATCGACATCTGGTCCTTACATGGCGTGGTTGTTGTTGAACAACAGAACGTCATGGTACCTTTCCTCGATACCGCCACGCCTTCAGTTCTTGCAAGAGCAGGCGAGATCTATGCAAACAGTGCACATGAGAAGGGATTCACCGGTAGTGGCGTGGTTATCGCTATCCTTGATACTGGAGTTGACAATGAACATCGTTCCTTGAATGACTTCGATGATATCGATGATGAGCCTGACCTTTCAGCGACTTCGTACGACGATCAGAAGTGGGTTGCTGGCTTCGATGCGACTTCTACCACCTCGATCAAGGATGGAACAGAAGACCCAGATGATGCTCAGGGACATGGTTCGCATTGTGCGGGAATTGCTCTCGGTACTGGCGATTCCAGTCGCCTCCACATGGGAGCGGCTCCAGGTGCTTATCTTGTCGATGTAAAGGTCCTAACCGATGTTGGGGGGACAAATTCTCAGAACTCTGTCGCCGGAATTCAATGGGTTATCGATAATCGGAATACTAACTGGGGCAACAATGCAAGCAGCATAGGTATCCAAATCGCTTCCATGTCATTCGGTAGCGTTGGTAACCCGGCAGACCAAAGTGATACTGGAAACAATGGGACTGAATCCAGTGCTGAGAATCGAGCAGTCAACAATGCCAGTGCCAATGGTGTCGTTATGGTTGCAGCGATGGGCAATGATGGCAAGCGTCGAGTACCTTCTCCAGCAGCGGCTGACAGTGCGATAACAGTTGCAGCTGTGAACAACAGAGATACCGTAAACCGCAGCGATGATACCATTGCTTCCTACTCCAATTATGGCCCTAGAGATGATGACAATGATGGTGATTCTTGGGATGAACTGAAGCCGGATGTAGCAGCTCCTGGTTCAAACATCAAGTCGGTCAGCGCGAACAGCGACCCAGTATTCCCTGGCCAATCAAGAGGAGTTGCCGACAATGAGTATGAGAATCTCGATGGAACCAGTATGGCCACTCCATTGGTCTCAGGTGTTATCGCGTTGATGTTAGAGGCTAATCCGACATTAACTCCGCAAGAGGTCAAAGATCTGATTCGAAATTACAGTCAGGTTCAGGGTTCCGCCTCTGAGCCTTCAGTTTCCGACAAGTGGAACAACAAATGGGGTTTCGGTCTTATTGACGCATCATGTCTGGTAGACGTAGCCAGAGGATTGGAATGTGAAGGCTTGGTCAGTGGAGGTGGTCCGCCTCCTCCACCACCGTCAGATAATGGAACTGGAATAGTGGTAAACATCACTTCTCCCAACAATGGTAGTTGGATGATTAGTGAGAAGATGACTCGTATCAAAGGAAGTTGGATTGAAGAGTTAGGAGATCGAACATTCGAGGATGTCTATATTCGTATGACAAGAGATGGTGAGGATTTGATGCCTTGGACCAAGGCTGGTGGGGGTGCAGGAAATTGGCTCATCGATTTCAAGCCTGATGCTTTATGGGGTAATGGAGAGATAGCTTGGATTGAAGTAAAGGCCAAAGACCAATTGGGCGATTGGTCGGAATCAGCATTTGCTAATGTCAAGATTGGCGAACACAAGGTTACTTTCACATCTCCCAGCGGACATGATTCACTAGTTGGAGAAGTCACCTTTGGTGGAACTTGGGAGGGAATTGAACCTACAGGGATACAGTATCGAGTCGATGCGGGAGATTGGTCTGTTGGAGATGGATTGACAACGGTCGATTATGGAAGTGGAACTTGGAGTTTTGAGTGGGATTCTGAAATGGTCACAGATGGTACTCATCGTGTCACTGTACGTATGGAGAATGCGAGCGGGTATTTCTCTGAAGAATTACGTCGTTCCTTCGTCGTCGATAATGAGCCTCCCGCACCAGAACTAAGCATTCTAGGTAGTGTTAGTGTATTGCAACACGGAGTGCCAGTTTCTGAGGCACTAACTTTGACTAATCTTCTGATTGAACTTGATATCATCAACGACGGAGATTCTGCAGCTAAGGACCTCAAGGTTCGATTGAATACAGGTCCAGATACATCACCAATAGACATCAATGTGGCCTACCTAGATTCTGGTGATGTTAAGAAGGTGTCATTCATCTGGAAACCGCTGAAAGCCGGACAAACAAATCTCAGTTTACAGGTCGACCCATCTAGAGAACAGGGCGAATACGATGTCTCGGATAATGAGTTCACATTTTCTTTCAATGTACTGGATAGACCTGATGCGGTTGATTTGACAATGTTGGAAGGAGCCTGTCTCACCGAGCCCACTATTCCACTTCCCAACAGGAAATTTGACCTCAATTGCAGGATTGATAACCTCGGAAAGAGAGATGCAGTTGACGTAGATTTGTCATTGTTGGTTTTGACTGACGATGGCAAGTGGGATCCAATAAC
>DAWL01000106.1:0-1183 GCA_002505935.1 Euryarchaeota archaeon UBA226
ATTCTCGTCGATTCAAGTCACCGCCTCAAGGGATATGCTGCAAAAGCTTGGCACAGATTTGTACAGATGGCTATCGAAGATGGAGCCAGTAATGTAACTCTCGAGGTAAGGCAAGAAAACGATATTGCCTTTGATTTCTATAGCCGTCGAGGTTTGTTGGCATTAGGCCGATTGAGCAATTATTACCGGGATACAAGAGGCATTGTCATGTACGGTCCTTTAGTACATAATGTTGCATAATCTCCATGACCCTCCTTAGTCAGCATCGCTTTGTGTGGCAGGCTCCATTGGATAGATTGCGAAGTGATGCGGCAGCCAGAACCGTGGCTATCATAGATATCGAAGCGATACCATTGGCCACTTCTCCTGAAGGTTCTGATGTCACGGCATTAGTAGGTCGTTGGGCTGCATTGATGCAGCGTTTGTCGCCTGTTTCAGTGAAGGCTGGTTCAGGTCCACTGGAGGAGATTTTGGTCAGTGCCGAGGATGGCGAAGTCATAGTCAATCGCTTGGGCGATCAACATTGGTTACTACTGAGCATTGAAGATAGTGCATTGCTGGGAAGGGCAAGGCATGCAGTGCAGGAGCACATGGACAATTTGCTGCGCAGAATTACCTAATCGAACAATGGCCCTAGAATTACTGGTCCTTGCGGACCCACTTCTATCGCTTGTTTCTCCATAGAGTGTCTGGCGTGGCGCATTTTTTCAACTTGCAGAGTTCGAACCAAGGTTCCATTGCGCCTGTCAAGCCCTAGAGAGAAAATCGCATCAGCGAGGAAACCTTCGTTTCCTTGAAGCTCTGCGTGAGTTCCAATGTTTCTTTCTGTAATGATGAATACATTGAGGTTCTGGGATCTGAGGAAATCAAAGAAACCAAACATCTTCTTTCGCATCTTTTCATCGATGGTAGTAAGGCTGTATATGGCTCCGAGGGAATCTAGAACGAAGCAGGTGAATCTGTGCCCGTGTTGTTGCTTGAAGTGCTCGATCATCCTACGGGTGAACTTCAGGTAGTCCATGTTTTCATTTTCCCTTCGCAATTCAGTGAAGTCGGTAATCTGTAGATTGTGCGGTAGGTTCAGACCGAATGACTCGCAAGAGCGCAATAGGCTGTCCACTGATTCTTCAACTGTGCAGTACAGACCGAATTCACCGGTACGGGTAAGATGATTGGCCAAAAC
>DAWL01000106.1:1546-7830 GCA_002505935.1 Euryarchaeota archaeon UBA226
AGATAGGGTGGTCTGACGTCATTCTGAATCACTCGCTCAATTCCTGCTACACTTCCGAGGAACATACTTCTCATCCCAGCGACAATCAAGCACATCTTCAAGGTTGGCTTCGCCATCAATGACTGAATAATGAAAGTGATGTCTGCTAATCTCGCCATATCTTCTTGTTGACAGACTTCATATGGGGGTTGTTGGTCGCCGACCCGACGGAACGGGGACGGACCGTTGGGTAGTTGATGAATAGATGAGCGAACTGAAGACCTTGCTTGAAGAAAAGAGAAAGTTGGTCGACAAGAAAGCGACCGAATACAGGCAGGTCCGAGATGATTGGAACAACCGCACTAAAGAGCATCTAACTACCAGAAACAACCTCAATACAGAGGTCCGAGAATTGATTGCAAATGTGCGTACACAGCGAGAGTTGCGCGAACAGAAGAACGAGGAAGTACGTGATAAGAAGCAGAGGCGCAGTGAATGCAACAAGGTTGTAAGAGCAGCCAAAGATCGTTTGTCTGAATTACGAGGCGATAGTGGAGATTCCCGGGACGAAGGTCATGGTCATGGTAGAAGAGGTCGCAGAGACAAGAAAGTGACTGTACACAGTCTACGCAGAGAGTTCGAGCGATTGGAAAGAGAATTCGAACAGGGTAGGCACACTGGTAAGAATGAGATCAAGGTGATGGATCGCCTCAAGAAGATTCGAGCCCAGATTCAGAATATGGAGAGATCCGAGGAAGATAATGAAGAGTTGAAGGAGGCTAGAGAAGTACTCCGAAAGGCACTCGAATCTCAAGAAGCATCGCACTTGGAGGTAACTCGCGCTGCAGAAGAAGCGCAACAGGCACACGACTTGATGATTGAATGGAATGAGGAAGTAAATCGAAAGAGAGAGGTGGCTGAAGAGGCTCACCGTAAATTACGCCGTTCCAAGAAGGAGGCGGATCAGGCGCATCATCACTACATTGTCTCTATACGCTGCTTGCATAGTACTCAGCAGATTATCAAAGCCATCCAAGGAATCGCTAGTGGAACTGCACCTGAAAAGTCTTCCAGTGAGGGCGTGCAGGATTTGATGTCCAAGTTGATGAGTGGAGAAACACTGTCAACGGAACAGTTGATGGAACTCCAGCGTTTCGAGTGAGAGTGCTCATATGATCATCAGGGACGACATCGCTTCGATAATCGAGGATTACGACCGTTTGAAGTTGCGAATTGGAATGACAGCAAGTCATTCTGCTTTGGACATCTGCGATGGTGCAATCGAGGAAGGATTCCCTACTGTAGCATATTGCCAGAAGGGGCGAGAGAAGACCTATTCGGAGTACTTCAGATCACAGAGGACCGTTTCGGGAAGAGTTCGTCGAGGAATGGTCGACAAAGCGGTGGTTCTCGATAGATTCGATGATATTCTAGACCCAGATTTCCAGCAGGGGATGAGAGACCGCAACGTTGTGTATGTGCCAAACCGTTCTTTTACTTCTTATTGTGGAATAGATTCCATTGAGAATGATTTTCGCGTTCCAATGTTCGGCAGCAGAAACATGTTGAGGATGGAGGAGAGAACAGAGGAACAGGATTACTACTGGATTCTCGACAAGGCCGGACTGCCATATCCCGAAGCCATTTCTGATCCGCAGGATATTGATTGTCTAGCGATAGTCAAATTGCACCATGCAGAAAAGAAGTTGGAACGCGGCTTCTTCACCTGTGCCTCATATGAGGAATATCAGGAGAAATCCCAGAACCTTCTGCGCCAAGGCGTAATCGATGAGGAAAGCCTTGCATCGGCTCGAATCGAGCGCTATGTTTTGGGCCCAGTATTCAATCTCAACTTCTTCTATAGCCCTCTTGAAGATGAAATGCCTCGACTGGAATTGCTCGGAGTTGATTGGAGATTCGAATCTTCATTGGATGGCCATGTCCGCCTACCTGCCCCTCAGCAGATGACCATGCCTGCTCATCAACAAATTCCTGAAATGACTGTAGTCGGGCACAATACTGCAACTATCAGGGAATCCTTGTTGGAATCAGCCTTTGAGTTGGGAGAGAAGTTCATCACAGCCTCCAAGGAGCATTATGATCCTGGAATCATTGGTCCATTCTGTCTTCAGACCTGCATTGACAAGGATATGAATTACTCGATTTACGATGTAGCACCTCGTTTGGGTGGAGGCACAAATGTCCATGTTAGCGTGGGACACCCGTATGGTAATGCAACTTGGAGAAAACCGATGAGCAGTGGGCGAAGGATTGCTCTGGAGTTGCGCCGAGCAGCTGAGCAAGATAGGTTGCTCGAAGTCTTGACTTGAGGTTTGTAGATGCAGTTTCCCGTGTACATCATGGGAATCCATCCTCATGCATTGTTTGAGGCACTAGGTTGGATTGTTGCTGGAATCACGATGATGTTTGTTCGTCGAAGAATTGGCGATCCCCTCAGTGATGAAAAGAGAGTACAACTCGCTTTGGCAGCCTTGATTGGTGCTGTACTTGGTGCCAAGTTACTGGCCTTTGCTGAGCATCCTCAGAAAACTTGGCAAGGCATTGTTTCATCGCCTGCTCTGCTGATTGGTGGTAAGACGATTGTAGGAGGTTTGTTGGGTGGGATGATGGCGGTTGAATACGCCAAAAAGAGGATGGGAATTACAGAACGGACAGGTGACCAATGGGTTCTTCCTCTTGCAGTTGGTATGTCTATAGGAAGAATTGGATGTTTCCTTACGGGATTGGAGGATGCAACTTACGGGACTCCAACTTCCCTTCCATGGGGCATAGATTTTGGTGATGGCCCTAGGCACCCTACTCAGTTGTATGAGATATTATTCGTCTGGGGCCTTGTTGGATTCATTCACACTCGTCCAGATCTGCCTCAAGGAGGTGCCTTTCGCTGCTACATGATCGGTTATCTTTGGTGGCGCTTGTTTGTGGATTGGCTCAAGCCAGCAGATGCTCCAATCCTAACCCTCTCAGCAATACAGATTGCTTGTATAGCGGGATTGTTCTGGTACCATAGATACGGAACCATAGAACTCAATCTTCAAAGCAGTCCTGCATTCTCAGAAGAGTAATGTCAGGCCGTTTACGCGACTATCTTCTCTATGATACCGCAACTTCGGTTTGTGCAAATTGCCTTCACCGAGTCGAGGGTAAGGTAATCATTCAGGAGAACAATGTCTACATGGACAAGTTGTGCTATCGATGCAACAAGCGTCAGAAGGTCTTGTTATCCGATGATGCAGAATATTATCGGCGCTGTAGGGAGACTTTCATCAAACCCAGCGAGATGCCTGAGAAATGGAACACTCCGATGAATTATGGATGTCCTTACGATTGTGGACTTTGTCCTTCACATGAGCAGCATTCATGCCTTACTCTCATCGAATTAACCGACCATTGTAATCTGGATTGTCCGATATGTTACGCATCCAGCGGAACCCACAGGAAGGATTCCTACCGAACTTTTGAGCATATTCTGCAAATGCTGGATGCCATTGTAGAGAATGAGGGTGAACCAGATGTGGTGCAACTAAGTGGAGGGGAGCCGACTCTACACCCAGAGTTCTTTGAGATTCTCGATGCTTGCAAACAACGACCAATCAAGCATTTGATGATCAATACCAATGGTATTCGCATAGCCAATGAGCCAGAGTTTGCCGCTAGGCTGGCGACATACATGCCCGGAGTTGAAGTCTATCTGCAGTTCGATAGTATCAACGCTGAGGCATTGAAGAGATTACGAGGTGCTGACCTACGCAGTATTCGCAGCAAAGCATTGCGAAATCTCGAAGATAATGCGATGTCTACTACCTTAGTTTGCACAGTCCAGAAGGGCCTCAACGATTCAGAGTTTGGTGATATTATTGACCATGCTCTACAGTGGTCTTGTGTAAGAGGAGTTACCTTCCAACCAATTCAGAATGCTGGACGTTGCGAAGATTACGATCCTGCAGTGGACCGCCTGACCCTGTCCGAGATACGTCGCGCAATCGGAGAGCAGTCCTCCTCCTTCATTGCAGATGATGTTCTACCAGTTCCATGTCACCCCGATAGTATCGCCATGGCTTATGCTCTGAAACTTTCAAGCCAAGTAATTCCTTTAACCAGACATATAGAAGATGAGATGATGATGGATTCACCACGCTCGACTATACAGTTTGAGCATGATGAAGACTTGAAGTCCAGAGTTCTTGATTTGCTCTCCACTTCTCAGGGTCCTGAGGGTGCTAGCAGTTCGCTTGCCCAGTTACTTTGTTGTTTACCAGATTTGGTTGTTCCTGGAGAAATATCTTACGAGAACGTATTTCGAATAATCATCATGGATTTCATCGATGCTCATTCTTTTGATCTGCGCAGTGTAAAGAAGACCTGCGTACACGTAGTTGCACCTGACTTGCGCATTATCCCCCTCGATACATACAACATGTTCTACAGGGATGGATTGGAGCAAAGAGTGTTGCAACCGATAAGAAAAGAGTTGGAAGCGGCAGGAATGGTTTTACTCCCTACGCAAGAGCGAGTTGCAAGATTGCCGGTATTGAATGACTGAGGTGATAGTATGCCAGAAGAAAGGGAAAAGAAAGCACCGACCTCTATTGACTTAGGAGAAGTTGAAACAGATGCTGCCCCAGAGGCTGTAGAATTAGGGGTTGATGCAACTCAAGGAACTACCTTTTCTGGCACTATAACAACTGATGCAGGCGTAGTTTTGGTGGACCCTAGTCTCATGCCGCCTGAAAAAGAGAATATGAACAAGAAGCAATTCATCTTTGGTTTGTTATTCCCAATTGTTCTGGGAATCATAGTTGCTTCAGCATCTGCTATATTTGAGGGAATCGATGAAGGTGAGCAATATGAAATCGCTGCACAGGAAGATGGCTCATTCAATTTCACACTCGGTGATTATGGAATAGATTGTGAATCTAGTGATGGATGGTTCGATATAGAATGGCAAACTGATGAAGGGCATGGACACTACTATAATCACGCAAATTCGGGATGTGGCGAAGACTTAGTCGTAGGACTTGAAGAAGATGTTGGTAACTGGTATTCCAATGGCGCAATATCTGTGGACCTACCATTTGCACCACTTGAGAATACGTCAGTCGCAATCGAGTGGTATGATCAGAATTCTAACCGTGAAAGAACCAAGGTCCTAGATCCTCTTGGAGATGGAAGTAATACCAATTTCACTGGTACTGAGTCTGTTCCAAGTCATTGCTACGATATTCATCGAGGTCATTACTATCATCTGAATGAGGATGGAGAGGAGTCCAAATCTCTCATTTTCGGTGGCGAAGCATCGAATGGATGTATCCTCTATACAAATTATGATCATATTCTAGCGAGGAATGTAAACAGTGTGGACCCGATTTCTTTCAGTTTCCCAGAGAATTATTCCAAGGTCGATTCGATAAGAATTGATATCTGGCAGGATGGCGATGGTGGAGAATTGTTTGCTCTTGCTTTGTCGAGTTTCTGTTGTCTCGCTGGTTTTGGAGTGCCAATTGGCGCATACATGGCGGGCCACAAGTGGTTTGCTTACGGTGCTGGCGTTGGGATGGTTGCAGTTCCCGTGATATTCTTCATCGGTTGTATTGCAATGATTGCCATGTACGCAGGCGGCATTTAGTGAGATTTCATCGGCCTGCTTAATGAAAAAGGACTGAGTTTGATGCCCTTCGCAAACCTAAGCATTCGCCTTTCGTCTTCGGGACTCGAAGATGTTGAGGTACTTGCGGATGCTTTGGCATGGCTTATCGGTGATACCGAAGCCATCGAGATTGAGAGAAGTAAATCGTGGCATGGTTCACCTGTACATCTTGTGACAGCCTATCTTCATCGTAAGGCTGGGATAAAAACCGCGTTGGCTAACCTTGGACCAAACCTGCTCAGGACTTTGAAGATGCAATTGGCACAGAGGATGGATGAGCGAAATGCCCTCCATTTTCGCCTCGATAAGTCTGCTTTAGCAAGTGCTGAAGTCGTTCTAGCAGATTCGCCCGGTCCTGAAACTGTAAAGTTACGATTGAAGTTCCGCACCTTCCCTGGACAAGACGCACTAGCGGTTTGTGCGGAGTCATTAGATGCCCTGATTGCAGTCGCTGCCATTCCAAATCTTGAGGCTGAAGAAGAGTAGGGTTTTGGCAAGCCTTCATATCGGTATTGCCTCTCGTAAGGTCGGGAACAAGATGACTCATGTAGTAGTATCAGGTTGTGTCGACCACAAGTATCAGGAATGCGTAGCAGTATGCCCAGTCGAGGCTTTCAGGGAGGCAGATACCTATCTG
>DAWL01000042.1:0-3728 GCA_002505935.1 Euryarchaeota archaeon UBA226
GGTCGCGTCGATATGTTCCTCGGCGGCCAATCAATGGGCCAAGTTCCCGATTGGACTTTGAATGGCACTGCGATTGATTCGATTATTGGAGCCAGTATTGCTGGAGGAGGTGACGTTAATGGGGATGGTTACGATGATTTTGCAATCAGTTCTACCGGAACCAAGGACAACCCAGTAGGTTTCAGTGCAATCGAGATATTCTTTGGGAGTGCATCTGGAATCTCTATGCAAGCAGACCAGAGATTGGATAGCAACATCCAAGGAAAGTTGCTCGGATATCACATGGATTGGGTTGACCTCGACGGTAATGGGAATGATGAGTTGCTGGTTGGAGAGCCATTCAATGGCTCCGCTTACCAATCAGGTTTGATTTGGATATTCAACGGAACCAACGCAGGATTAGATCTTCCGACTCCATTGACAACATTATCCAGTACCCAATCCAATGACCAGATTGGTTCTTACTTTTCGTCTGCTGGAGACATCAATGAGGATGGCTATGAGGACCTCCTAATTTCTCGCAGAGGTCTTGGTAAGATTGGTTCTCTTTCCCTTTACCTTGGCTCTGAATTTGGAATATTGACTACGTATCAGAGCATTGCACAGGGTGCTGAACAAGGAGATATGATGGCAGTTGCATTTTCGACAGGAGGAGATTGTGATGATGATGGCATGTCAGAAATTATGATTCTTGAGTTCGATGATATTAGTTCTGGAGGCGACGGTTGGATAGACGTATTGACAGAGAGAGATTGGTCGACGACCTCGCTTGGTTATCAGGGCATTTCAATTCTCGACATTCAGATCGGTTCATCATTTAGTGGAATTCCAAATATCTTGATAGAGTCTCAACCACCTATCCTTTTGCAATACATGGATGATGGCACTCCTGAAGGACATTGGCTTGAACGCAGTTTCTCGGGCTTCCATTCTCCTAGTATGGTGACTTCTGCCAGCGGCGCAGTCAATATGTTGGTACATGATGATCAGGGACAGGTATTGCTGCTCGATTATTCCAGTAGGCAATTGGTTGAGCAGACCACAATAACCACAGGAAATATTGGCGCATGGGTAGATATCGAAATCGACGGCCTTGGTCATCCTTCTATGGTTCATGCAAGAGTTGACACATCAGAACTCTACTGGACTCGTGCTAGTGCCAGCGGATGGTCTACTTCACTGGTGACTAGCGGAGTTGATTTAGATGCTCCAATCACTCATATGATCGATGATTCAAACGACAAATGGGTGGTTTATCGTGACAGTACAGATTCATCTCTATCCACTTCGTATCTTCCATTGAATTCGTGGATAACGACTACGTTAGTTCCGGCAGGTTCAGCGAAATCTGATGGCCATGCAGCCACTATACTGTCGAATGGTAGCCTAGCGGTCATTTCAGTGGTCGACATCTCCGGTTCAGATTCATTGAATCTGACAATTCTCAACGGTTCAGAATTGAGCACAGAGTCGTTGAATGCTTCACCTAACAGAGATGCCCATTTCCAATTGTTGGAATCATCTGGTATGTTGTACGCAGTTTGGCAGAATAATACCGATGGTGAATGCGTTGGTATGAGTAGGTCATTGAATGGTAGTAATTGGACCAGAGATTGGTCTTGGTTTGCCAACACCAGTATCAGCGCACCGTTGATCATCAAAGATGCCGATTCGTCTCCTCATGTATTGTGTTCAGGTGGTGCTTTGGGAGCCGATGGAAGGTTGGTGAACCTTTCAGATTCAACAATGGTTCCATTCACCCTAGATAGTGATGGAAGCAGCATAAGGTCCTATTACGACGTTGCAGGTGGAACCTATCTAATCAGAGATACAAGTGCTGATGGAGGTAGTATCTCCTTGTTATCTGAGAACTCTGATTTCCCGATGAGAGTAAGAACTCCAATCTCTGGAGAAGTGGTGAATCATGCTGATTTGACCATGTCATCTGATGGCGTAATCCATCTTGCTTTCCAAGACAATACTGGATTGGATCTAGTATTGATGAAACTGCTCCCTGATGCGGATGCTGACAGGATTCCTGATACCTTGGATGGCATGCCAAATGTTTCTGGACAATGGGAGGATTCAGATGGAGATGGTTTCGGAGACAACCCAGACGGCCCTGGCTACGATGATTGTTCAGGAACTGCTGGAACAAGCATCATTTCCGCGGTTGGATGTTTGGATTATGACGGGGATATGATTGTCTATACTGATGATAGATGCCTTTCTGAGAAGGGTTATTCTTACTTCGATAGATTGGGTTGTCCAGATTATGACCGAGATGGTTGGTCGAACAATGACCAGAACTGGATTAGCGGGGACCAATATCCATTCAACTGGAAGCAAACCAAAGATACCGACGGAGATTCTCGCGGAGATAATAGCGGTCCTGATTGTTGCGACTCGTATTGGCCAGATACCAATTATACTGAAAGTCATCCACCAGATATTTTCCCGTTGAACAAACATCAATGGAAGGATTCAGATGGTGATGGCTTTGGTGATAATTACACTCATTCTTCTGGTGATAAATGCCTAGATGAGTTTGGGCTCTCAAGCGAGGACAGAAATGGCTGCCCTGATTCTGATGGCGACGGATATTCCGATCCTGGAGATTACGGTGGTGGAACATGGGATGTTGAGAATGGTGCTGATGCCTTCGTGAATGATTCCACACAGTGGAAAGATAGCGATGGAGATGGATATGGAGACAACTCTGAACCTGGTTCAAACATCCCAGACCATTGGCCTTGGAATCCTGCAGCAGCCAATGATACTGATGATGATGGATTCCCAGATAACTGGACTGCTCAATTCACTGGAAACAATTCTGGTGGCTTGACTCTTGATGCTTGTCCGGAAACTTGGGGCAACGCTACAGAAGATATGCCTGGATGCCCAGATAGAGATGGCGACGGAGTTTCAGATTTGAATGACCCATTCCCAGAGGATTCTACTCAATGGGCTGATCAGGATGGAGATGGCTGGGGAGATAATCCAAATGGAAATGACCCGGATGCTTGTCCAACCCAAGAGGGAATAGCCAACGGAACTGGTGGTGACGGTTGTCCAATAATAGTCGCTGAGGACGAGGATGGTGACGGAGTCATAGATGACTTCGACAATTGTTCTTCTACTCCACAGGGTGAAGAAGTAGATTCTGAAGGTTGTTCTGAGTCCCAAAAGGATGACGACGGCGATAGTGTATCGAATGCACAGGACGACTGTCCAGATACTCCTCAAGGGGAGGTCGTCAATATTCGTGGTTGTACGGAAATTCAGCAAGAGACTGATACCGATGGTGATGGAGTATTCGACCCAGATGACAATTGTTCTTCGACCCCGCTAGGTGAAGAAGTAGACTCAGAGGGTTGTTCTGAATCACAGAAGGATGACGATGGCGATGGGGTAACCAATGACCTTGACCAGTGTCCTGAGACGATGCTTGGGGCAGCTGTTGATGAGTTTGGTTGTATTGCTGTAGGGGCGGATACCGATGGGGACGGAATTGAGGATCTCTACGATATTCTTCCCGCCGACCCCTCGCAATGGGAAGATGTAGACGGCGATGGATTTGGCGACAACATGAGTGGAACCAATGGTGACGAATGTCCCGGGCTCTACGGGAACTCTACCTTTGACAGGAAAGGCTGTCTAGATAGTGACGGTGATGGTTATTCTGATCCAACCCTCTCATGGACTGTTTTTGATGGAGCAGATGCCTT
>DAWL01000042.1:4102-4227 GCA_002505935.1 Euryarchaeota archaeon UBA226
GGTGGCGATCAATGCCCCAATACTCCGGCGGGTTGGAGGACTTCGGTATTGACTAATGGTTGTGCGCCTGTAGAAAATGATGCAGATACTGATGGTATATTCGATCTTGATGACCAATGTCCGGG
>DAWL01000095.1:0-569 GCA_002505935.1 Euryarchaeota archaeon UBA226
GCGGTCATCGATGTCTTTTCGTTGAATCAGATGTTCATCTGCGCTGCTTCACTCAATGTTCTGGCAATGTTGTTGTTGATGTTGGGCCCACAGCCGCAGTTATCTGCACCAGGGTTCATGGCGAGAAGTCCTTGGAAAGTGTTCAAGAGTCTGAAATGGTACTACATCCCGTTCTTCTCACGTCAAGCAGGAGCCCATACCTTGTGGGCAGTCTGGGGTGTTTTGCTTGCGGGACTTGCAGCAGGGTACGATATCTGGGCCTTGAATACCATGATTGGATTGGTGCAGGCAGTCAACGGCCTAGTTCAATTCGCAGTTGGAATGACGATTGCAAAAACTTGGGATCCCCAGCGTTCGATAAGTTGGGGGTATTGGGTAAGTGTAGTGACCTTCATCGGTTTCTTGACAACTAGGCCGATTGGTGAATGGCTGAATGTCTCACCTCTGTACATCATGTTGTTCTGGCAGGCTCCTTTGGGCTTGGGCTTCGGATTGTTGTATATCGGTACTCTAAGAGCCGTGGCTGAGACAGGAGATGAGCCGGGAACTGCTACTGGATTGATTGGCAC
>DAWL01000095.1:896-3326 GCA_002505935.1 Euryarchaeota archaeon UBA226
GGTTCTGCGATATTTGGTCCCGCCATCGGTCTTGGGTTCTATTCGCTTTCTGCGAGTAATAATTGGGACTGGTTGTTGGTTGACCATCGCACCTCGATGGTGCTGGCTGTTATCGGCTCACTAATCGGCGCGCTATTGTTTTCAAAACACGTCGTTGGAAAACAAACGGAATCCGAGTAATCGCTATCATTGGCAGCAAAGATGTGGGAAACCACATATGTGTATGGTGGTGCCAGTGTTTCGATATCATGGCGAATATTGCTATCCTTGGCTTGGGCAACTGGGGTTCTGCGCTAGCGCGTCTTTGGCTTGAAGATGGACACAGCGTCTTTGGCTGGACGGTTGAACAAGAGGTGTATGAGTCGATAATGACTGAAGGAATAAATCGCAAGTATCTCGATGGGCAGTCCCTATCGGGACTCGATGTTACCATGCGCGTCGAGGAGGCTTTGGATGCCAGTGAAATCGTTGTTCTAGCCCTACCATCTAGCGTGATTCTTGATGTGGTCGGAGATATCCTTGACTATCTTCGTCCAGGGCATGTGTTGTTGGATTTGGCCAAGGGTTTGGCACCTGGAGAGAGGTTGATTTCCGAGGCAATTGAAGAGATGCTCAGAGCAGAGAGTATGGTCAATCCGGTTGCAGTCATGACTGGGCCAACCATCGCTCCAGAGGTTGCCAGTGGAGTATTGACTACTGCTTTGGTTGCTTCACATGAGCGTTCTATCGCTGAGCGCCTTGTCAATACCTTGTCCACAGAAAATCTTGTTTTGCACCCGGCTAGTGATCCAATCGGCGCAGAATTGTGGGGCGCTTACAAGAATGTAGTCGCTCTTGCTTGTGGATTGGTGGATGGTATCGCTTCGGTTGGGTCTTTGGGTGGTGACAATCTCAAGGCTGCAATATTTACTGCCGGCTTTAGAGAAGGATGTCTATTGCTTCCGCAATTAGGGGCTCGTGGTGAGACCGCCTTCGGACCAGCAGGAATGGGGGACTTGTTTGTGACTTCGACATCTCCAGTTGGGCGCAACCGTAGAATGGGAGAGAAATTAGGTTCAGGTCTATCTTTGGAAGAAGCCCTGTCAGAGATGGTTATGGTCGCTGAAGGGGTTAGGGCAGCACGAATGTTCGCAGAGAGGGCTGAAAAGGATGGCATCGATGTTCCATTCATCAAAGCGGTCAACACTCTACTCAATGGAGACCTTACAGCTGAAGATTGTGCAAGGCGAATTGTCTCCTTGTCTTAGCGGTGATGTCTTCAACCACAACCCCCTCGCATCCTCATGGCGGATGATTTGACCGACCTCGAGGCGCGCCTATTCGAGTGGATACGTCAGTCTGATTTCGAGACAGTACCATGGTCTACTCCCAAGGCTGCAAAGGCGTTCAAGGTCAAGCAGGATGAGATTTACGATGCTTTGTCAGCATTGACTCGCAAGGTGCCCAAGCGTATCCAGATATCCTACAAGGATGGTTCATTGCGTGTCGCAGCAGAGTGATGTCCTCCTCTATGACGGGGATTGTACTCTTTGTTCTAAGTCGATGCGTTTTCTCAAGAAACGAATGAAGAAGCCGTTAGAAATAGTTGCAATATCCGAATCTGAGGAGTTGATTGCAACTTTACCGGACGAGTTGCAGGCAATGGATTCCATGTATTTAATCCGTAATGGCAGACCCTATGCCCAGTCTGCAGCAGCGATACGTTGTCTTCTCTATCTTGGCTGGCATTGGAGGATTCTCTTTCCCTTTGCTTGGCTTATTCCATCATTCATCCGCAACGGCATGTACAGAATGATCTCCAAAAGGCGCCACAATTAATCATCATTCTTCAGAATCATCATGTTTATTGGAAGGGACGCCCGAAAACTACGCTCTACTCTGCAACCATTCGAGGACTACATCCTCCGCCCAGATGTCATGAGTTTCAGCAAAACCCGGCCTGATGATTGTCAATACTGTGGTCTGTCCGCCCCATTCGCTATCGACGATGCTGAGTACCTCAGCCTTGAGAGTAATCAATGGTAAGTCGATATCCATGACAATCTGTTGTCTCTTGACGCACATGCTTTGATCGATATCTCCACGTTTGTACCTGTGCGTACTTTCACTTTCAACATCGACCAGTTCAAACAGGTCAGGGCTGATGAAAGAACTGGAGGATTCTTCGTTCAACGCTTCGATACTTGCACGGAGCCTTTCCTTGTCAGCACCGGTAGAATCTACCAACCATAGTAATGCAGTTTCTCCTCCTATGGGATTCATCGCCCAAGGAGTCCTGATTGTAGTTACCGAGACCGCTGCTATTTCTGGACTTGTTAGAACCCAGACGTGTTGCTCAGAATTAGGATATAATGGAGAGTTGAGATTCTCAGTTAGCAATGGTTCTCCCCATGATTCGGGAGCGGTGGGTATGGAGGTTGGGACAAAACC
>DAWL01000082.1 GCA_002505935.1 Euryarchaeota archaeon UBA226
CATCACGCGCTTTCTTTGCAGCAGCTAATTTTGCCTTAGCGGCTTCAGCCTTTTTTGTATCTCCTGCCTTTGCGCATAATTTATCAAGCGCTTTTTCTAAACCCTTTGAAGGCTTACCTGGATCAGCGGTGTAGGCTTGGATAACTTCAGCAACTGTCGGGTCTTCAAGCGTTCCAAGCGATGCAGCTAATTCGATTTGAGCCTGGTTAACTGCTTCATTCAATGGCTCGACATTTGGTTCAATTGGGGGATTCTCTAACAATTCCTCGGCATCATCCAACCTTTTTTTGGCGAGTTTTTTGCTGGCTTTTGCAGCCTCCTGTTTTCGAACATCTTCTCCAATTTTAGAATTGATTTCCGCCAATTTGATTGAAGATTCATTCAGGGCATTCATTCTTTGCTTGTATATTGCATCAGCAGTATCTTTCTTTGAGGTTAAATCGGCCAACTCTACTGCGCCGGTAGCATTTCTCGCGCTACTAGCTTGGTTTATTTTATCAATCTCCTCTTGGATTCTTGCTTTGTTTTCAGTATTGCTGATTCGATCATTTTTCCATTGCTCAAATTGCGTTCTCATCATTTTCAATTCTTCGTTGAACTCCCGCAAAGCAGTGTTCCAAGTTTGAAATTGTCCTGCTTCACTTAATTCATCAACAATCCAAGTGAAATTATTTGCATCTCCTTCATTATCTTCAAAATTATCAGGATCATAGATGCTTCTGTATAACTTACTTGGTGGTGAAGAAGATAGCAAAGTCGTGTAAATGGCTTTCGGCTTTGGTGCTTTGTTTGAACGAACTAAACCGCTTTCGGAATATGAGACTGTTGTCCCCCCATCAACACTCAAATCGATTTTCGCAGCAGTTTTTCCTCGCATTCTAGTGTCTGCATGTAATGAGTTAAACTCGCTTTGATCATCGCCTTTAGATCCAACAACTGCTAGATTAATGCCTCTAATTATGGAAGATTTTCCAGAAGCACTTGCTCCGTCAACCTTGTTCATCTTCCCAGTTTCTATACTACCTTTCAATGATTCTATTCCACCAACATTCTCCAGTTTTACATCTATCTTTGTCATTATTAATCCTCCAATATTTTTAGTGAGTTTGCATCGAATTCATGAAATAACCAAATCTCTGATTTATTGTTCCTCCAGAAGTTTGGCAATCTCGTCATCAAGTAATATTTCAAGCAATTTACTAACTCTGTAGCAATCCATGGCCTGATAATGTGTTTGGAAATAAGACCCTTCTCTATCCCAGATACTAGACCTTGCGCCGACGTTAGTTGTTTAGGGGGTCGACTCCCTTTGGCAATTCGGCCAGCCATGTATTCGATATCCTCGATTTCTTCACTGTCCCCGGTCTGCCTTTCTTCAGCTTTGATAGAATTGCTTACGTCTCCATTTTTTTTCAAATGTAGCCAATTCGTAGGGTCGAATTCGCTATCCAGCGGAGATGAATAATCAACAGTGAGCATTGGAGTCATTGTCATGTCATTTGGATCTAATGCTTGCCACCAAGTTCCCTCACTACGTGAGATCAATTCATCTATACAGTGCGAAATGTCAAATGTAGATTCATACATTCCCCCATCCGCTCCTTTTAGCACTTCAGTGGTAGCCAACCCATATGAATTTGAAACGGTAAACCAATCACTATTATCTAACATTGAATGGAACTCATCGGAGAACCTTTTTCCGGACCCCTTGCCATCCATTCTCTTGATGTTGAGGCCATTTTTTGTATCTACGGTTTGATTTTTCTTGGCATTTTGAATCGCTTTCAATTCCTCATAGCCAAGGCCATTTGTGAAAGTAACTGAAAGTGCAATCCTTCCAACAGTTGGAAAACGATTCTTGACTCCAATCCTCAAGGGCACATCGAGATTTTCTGCAATTCTTACATTTGTTTGCGCAACAAGTTCATGCGTATATTCTTGGAGTTTTGAGCCTATATCATTCACTTCGTCCGGGGATTTACCATCTATTGAGATATTGTATCTCAACCCACTGGTGAAACCGTGCCTCGATACAGAGCCTCCTAGGACAGTATTCCATCGCGCCACTGAATTGACAATCAGTGATTCACATTCTTCATCCATCGATTCAGCCACTGTACGTACAGTGTTGGCATTGTCCACAATGGATTCTTCTGAGAACAGAGTGTCCCAAACAAGCATGAATGAACTCGACAGTGAAACTCCTCCTAGATTCAATTGTTCCAACCTACAACATCAGACATCAATATTTCAATGGCAGATTTTCTAGCGAGTCGGAAAGACGGTGGCTCACCGTCATCAATTTGAGATTGTATCAATGCCGCGCATTTTTCCTGCAATTGTTCACGCGTCATTCCATTTGCTCCAGCAATAGGAATGCATGTCTTGGATACTTCAACCATTTCTTCAATGGTTGGTGCTGGAGCATCGCGGAGTGTTAACCTCGAAGTGACAGCGTCATCAACAAGATTTGGCTCATTTGTAGTGGCGATGACCATTGTTCGTGTTGTAATCAATTGATCTAGTTCGTGAAAGAATACTCCGTTCATAGAACGCCCCCATTCTGAAGTATGTTCATCAGTTCTTTTGACCAATAGTGTTTCGATGTCATCAAACAAGATTATTGTTCTCTTACTTTTATCTGTTTGACTTTTGCCATCTCTGAAAACTTGCCTCAACCTTGCCTCGTTATCGCCCAATCCTTTTCGGTTAATATTTGCCGAATTAACATGGAAAAGTTGCACCTCGGCTCCTTCTTGAGCGAGGACTTTGTACAACATTCTGCCGGATTCAATAACAGCCTCGGTTTTTCCCGAACCTGGAGGGCCTGCAAGGATGAAGCCTTTGAAAGGGAAATTAGGAGATTCTTCAGATGTTGGAAAATGATCTGAATAGGTACCCTCACTCCTTCCAAAGAAGTATGTCATGGCATCAAACAACTGCCGAATGAACTTACTCTGAGTTGGAACTGCTACCATACTTCCGCTGCTTAGTGCCAGGTTGCGAACGGTGTATGGTAAATCTGCTGCTTGCACAGAAAGACCTCGGTAAATGGGGCCATATTAACATTCGTTGACGATTATCCGAATATTCCTCTCCATTAATCACCCCGTCGGGGTTAAATGGAGGGGTAGGTTCGGCCGGAAGGCTAAGAGCCGACGGTGACCCTGTTGCTTGTCAAAGGAGGTCGTGATTTGACTGAATTCAATATTGATGAAGAGGAGGCGAATTTCAAGTGCGAAGTTTGTGATTCTGAGTTCGATAACATGACAGATTTGGAGTTCCATCATGAGATGTGTTCGTATCCTTGTGAAGTAGAAGGATGTGGAGAGTCATTCAAAGATGATGCAGCATTGTTGGAGCATTATGAATCGGTGCATATTGGAAAAGGTGGTGATGATGGTGAATGAGAGTGATGAAACCCTAGACGAATTGGACGAGGCCTTCACAGAAGAGGAGGAATTGCCATATGATGAGGCATTGGATGAATTCCAAGAAGGTGTAACGCCTGAGTATGAATGCTCATGGTGTGGTGAAAAACTAGCATCTGCAAGAGAACTCGCAGATCACAAATTACTCCATGATATTCCTTCACCATTAGGTGATGGCGACCGCGAGGAAGAAGGTGCTTTCGTTGTGTTTTTGCGTCGAGGTGAAGAGATACTGTTACTGAGGCGAGACGAATCGGACATTGATTATCCTAATCAGTGGGATGGAGTGTATGGAGTTGGCACTTCAGTATTGGAAAGAGTGAGTCAAATCACTGGAATTGATTCTGAGAATTTGAAAGTGATACGAATTGGTGAAGAGCGAACAGCATATCCAGGTGGTCGTCGCTTGGAGATTACTCCTTATCTTGTAAACACAACAACTTCAGAAGTAGAATTGAATGGGATGTATGCAGAATCTTCATGGTTTGATCCAGGAGATGTGAGAAGTTTGGATTGTGCCTATCACGATGTAGATCAAGACGGAACAGAGAAATTGTTACATGATATGTATGGCAGCGTGAAATCCTTCGTCAACATTGTAAAGACAGGTATTGGAGCAGAACAGAGGGTTGCAAAAGACATGCTAGCTAGATTGAGTGGAGCGAAGACTTTGCTCAGTGTTCAAGGAGAGGTATTTTCTATTCTTCAATCCAGCAGACTAAGGGGTTATCTTTTCGTTGAGAGCAGTGCAATGCACCATGTTGAGAAACTCATCGGTAGAACCGGAAGTCGGGATAGAAAAAATAGAACTGCAATTCTGAGTACCCCTCTAAAGAATGCTAAAGCTGTACTAGATGGAGATGCCCCCTTACGAGACATCTTGCCATATTTGGAGCCCAAGGCTGTCACCAGCGGAATCGAAGTCGGTTGTATCGTCGAGATCATCAGTGGTGCATTCAAGGGAGAAAAGGCTCGTGTGGTCAATGTCACCGAGTCGAAGGAAGAAGTCTCAATGGAACTGTATGAGGCTGATATTCCAATGACTCTCAACATGAGAGGAGATCACGTACGAGTCATAGAGAGGGTCGAGTGAGGCCCCGAAAGGCCCCGCGGCGCGATTAAATAGGAAATGCTGGTCGGCCGAATGCCCACGTTCGTAGGTAAAGGAGGAGATGCACATGCCACAACCATGGACTTCAAAGTTGATCATCAAGGCTCTTGGTGTTCAGAAGTGCAATGGTAGCATGGAGGCAGCCAAGGAGGACCTTCCACTTGAGAAGGCCATCGAGGTAGCCAAGCAGAAGGCAGGAGATGGACACCTTACTGGTGCTGATCTCAAGGCTCAAACCAAGGAAGTCATCGGAACTTGTGTTTCGATGCGTGTTAAAATCGACGGACTTTGGCCAAAGGAGGCATTGGAGGTTATCTCAAGAGGAGATTGGGACGAGCGCTTCTGAAGCCATCACGGATTGCGGGAGAGGTTTCGGCCTCGCTAACCGCAGAGGTGATTTATCATGCAAGAAAATATCAGCCAAGCAATACAAGCCGCCATTGAGGCAGCACCTGATCGTTCATTTGTCGAGTCGATCGACATGGCATTCACCATCAAGGATGTCGATTTGAAGAATCCAGCTAATCGTATTCAGGAAGAGGTTCGCTTACCTTCTGGACGCGGTAAGGATACCAAGATTGCCATGTTTGCTACGGCTGACGCGGCTCAGAAGGCCAAGGAAGCCGGCATCACCGTCATCGACCCAACACAGATTGAAGAATTGGGTGGAGACAAGATGAAGGCCAAGAAGATTGCAAAGAAGTACGATTACTTCCTTTCAGAAGTTCCTCACATGGGACTTATCGGTCGTTATCTTGGTGTGGTTCTAGGACCTCGTGGAAAGATGCCACGCCCAGTTCCGCCCAACGTTGACCCTGGAATGATTGCCAAGGGATTGGAGAGCACAGTTGTTGTTAGGAGTAGGGACAGAATCACCTTCCATGCAGCGATTGGAACTTTGTCCCTATCACAGGAAGAACTCATCGAGAATGCAATGACAGTTTGGACCCGTGTAACCAACAAGTTGGAGCGCGGTGCAGGAAACATTCGTTCTCTATACGTTAAGACCACAATGGGTCCATCTCACAAGGTGGAGGTGATCTTGTGATACCAAAGGTCGCACCTTGGAAGAAGGACACAGTTTCAGATCTCAAGGATTTGATTAGTGGCAAGGGAACTATCGCAGTCATCGACATTCATGGTGTTCCCGCCAGTGCAATGTTGGGAATGCGTGAAAACTTGCGTTCCTCAATGGGAATTCAAGTTGCTAAGAAGCGTTTGATGCGTAGAGCCTGGGATGAAGCAGGATATGCAGAAGATGATTTGGAGAAACTATTCGATGGAGCAGTACAACCTGCTCTAGTCATGACTGAGAGCATGAACAGTTTCGAGTTGTTCAAGGAACTCAAGAAGACCGAAGCCGGCAGAGCAGCCAAGCCTGGTGATGTCGCACCACAGGATATCGTTGTTGAGAAGCAGGATACCGGTATGGCTCCTGGGCCAGTGGTTGGAGAACTCAACTCAGTGAACATTCCTGCAAAGATCATGGGTGGAAGCGTACACATCCAGAAGACGGTGACCGTTCTCAAGGAGGGTGAAGTCTTCGAGGGCGATTTGGGAATGCTACTCTCGAAGATCGGTGTCAACCCAATCGTTACTGGATTGAGGCTATGCGGAACTTTGGAAGAAGGAACCGTGTTCAGTCCGAAGATTCTGGATATCGATGAGGAACAGTTCGAGAAGGACATCATTGGAACCATAGCGGGCGCATTCAATCTTGCCTGCAACATCAGTTGGTTCACTACTCAAACCATGCCGACCTTGCTTGCCAAGGCGAGCAGCGAGGCACTCAGCGTCGCTATCGAGGCTGGAATTACAAACAGCAAGACTCTACCTTTGCTGATATCACGCGCACACGCCGGTGCTATTGGCGTTGCAGGAAAACTCGACTCCGAGGCTTTGGATGATGAACTGCGCTCAATGTTGGGCGCAGCCGCTGAAGCAGCTAGCGCTGCTGCAGTTTCAGAGCCCACTGAGGAGGCCCCAGCCGAGGCCGCCGAAGAGGAGGAGGAAGAGGAGGATGCCGGGTTCGGAGGACTTGGTGACCTATTCGGTTGAAAAAAATAAAACAACAAATAATGAGGTGAAATGAATGGAGTATGTATACGCTGCCATGTTGCTGCACAGTGCCGAGAAGAACATCGATGAGAAGTCTGTTAGTGCCGTTTTGAAGGCCGCAGATGTGGAAGCCGACGCCGGCCGCGTCAAGGCCTTGGTCGCTTCCCTCGATGGCGTTGACATCGCTGAGGCGATGACCACCGCTGTCGCTGCTCCGGCTGCTGCCGCCGCTCCCGCTGCCGCTGCTTCGGATGCCCCCGCTGAGGAGGCACCTGCAGAGGAAGAGGAAGTGGACGATGGTGCTGGGTTCGAAGGACTTGGTTCGCTGTTTGGCTGAATAGGTTCTACGGGCTTGATCCAGCGGGCTACGCAGGAGACCCTACGGGCTTGATTCAACTGGCTATGCCAGTTGAAGTCTTAAGGGGGTCATGCCTGCTTTGCCTGTGGCAAGGAAGAAGCAACGCGGGATTCTCGAGTTATCGACCTGTGTTAGCCCCGCTGCCCAAATCAGAGCCTTACGTGAACTAGCTCAAGAAGCAGGTTGGGAATTGGAAAGAACCGAAGGAAGTCGCCTCGTCGATCGGTTTGCAATCATCATGCCTCTAACTAGTGCAGCCAGAACTCTTGGTCTGATTTTCAATAGTGGACCTATGCAAGGTCTGCACATGATGACTTGGTCTCATGTCGAAGGTAGTGCCGGTGCAATCCACAAGGTCGAATGGAGAGTGCCGAGACAAGTAGCACCCGAAGATTTCCATATGCTTATCCAACATTGGACGGCGCGATTACCACGTGCACCATTTCATTGGACTTTCTCTGAAAGAAGCCGCCTTGGTTATCTCTTGCCCACATATCGACGCAGTAAGCGTTCTTTCACCAGTCTTGGTGTCCCCACAGGCAAGGGGGAATGGCCTCAATCAGAGGATGATTTAGGACCGTGGCCCCCCAGTGAATTCAAGACAAAAACCTCGTTTTTCGAAGAAGAAGAATGAGTGTTGCAGCCGTAAGACATTCATGTCGGTACCGCTTCGGCTATGCATGGGATTCGAGAAGTACACCTCAAACCCGGTCTTCATGACCAATCTTGTATGCATAGTTGTCTTTGCAATAGCCTTTCCAAGTTACTTTGCTGTAATTTCAGGTGAAGATGGTGACTCTGGAGCATCTGCGACATCGACACCAGGTGATTGGTTCGTAGGATTCAATGAAACTCAAGAAACATTCAGTGAAAGGATAAACATGGAGGATGGTGAACAATATGTGTCTTCATTCATGGGTAATCCTGATACTAGCGTGGAAATTGCTTGGATAGAAGCAACATTCAGATGCAATGACGACGATGATAGTTTGGATGGACCTTATCGAGATAGCATTGAAGTTGAATCTGATACTTCGATGGTCTCGGGAGAGCAGCAGGAGCAAAGTGATCAAACAGATTGTGGCGGTAACAATGGTGGCCCAATCACCATGCGTTGGGATGTAGTAGCAAATTATTCTGGTGAGGAGTATCTTGCTGTCCAAGAGAGCATGGATGATATTCGCGCACAATGGGATGATGGTGATGAGCACCGTGGTGAATGGCAGGCTATCATCGACATGGATGTTGCAGCCGAACCAATCGTTGGGCAAGATTCTGATGAAGGTGTAGAGGTTACTTGGACAATCACTTATTTCGTCGTTGAGTTCGAGGCGTTTAGTGTAATCATGGAATGAGTTGTTGTTATGGTCGAAGTGATCATTCTCTCTGAATCGGAACGCAGCGATTTGTTAGCAGGCTGCGGAGAGGTCAATGAATTGTTGACTTGGTTGGATGCCCTTGATTCAAGACCTGGACTCAAAGACTTAGCCCAGAAACTGGAGAGCATTCAGATTCATCCGGATTCAGTAAGGAATCATATCGGATATGCTGAAGCGGGCTACAGGCGTAATATCATCAAGAAGACCGAGAATTATGAGATGGTTTTGATCGCTTGGAAGGCTGGCCAAGATACTCCTATCCATGACCATACGGGCAGTGATTGTGCATTCCACATTATCGAAGGAGAATCTACTGAAACTGTGTATGAGTTGAATGATTCAGGCCTAGCTGTGCCAGTGGAACAACGAATTTACCTACCCGGTACTGTTTGCGCTGCTTCAGAACCAGACATACATCGAATCTCAAATGATACCGATGGAAATCTGATCAATTTGCATATCTATTGCCCACCTTTGAAGGGCTTTGGAATCTATCAGGCTGCTTAGGGCGAGTTTCTCGCTCATTCGATTCCTACATCGCGTTTGTATTCTTCATACACTCCACGGAACAATTGGATATCTGACTCGAAGGTCTCAGGCAATAATGGTCCGAAGGAGAATCTGAAGAATCTGTCATATGGTGTCTGATAACTTGGATCTTTGGAGTGTGGGCGAGCCATGTCACAATCTGAAGCGCATAGAATCGCAGCACCGTGTTTGAACAGACGTTGATTGAGTTCCTTGCTGTTCATTCCCTCAGGAAGTTCGAGCCAATGGTAGAATCCACCGTTGCCAGTGTACACTCCTAATCCCATTTCCTTGAATGCTTCACCATATCTTTCTCTCTGCCAATTGTAGTGTTCTTCTACTGCTTTTCTCGCCTGTTTGACGCGACTTGGCTCTAGCAGTTTTACTGCATAGTGCTGAGATGGATGGCTTACACCACCCATACCGAAACTGGAGTAGTTCGCCATGGTCTCTATGTTCGTCTTGCTAGCGATGACCCAACCTATGCGAATTCCTGGAGATTGCAGTCCTTTAGTACAGGCACCTGCAAGGAATACGTTGCTGTTATCGAGATCCTTGACGTATTCGATTCCACTGACTGAAGGAGAGTGGAACATCTCGTATGCTTCGTCGAGCAGGATTCCATTTCCGGGCTGTTCTGCGATTTCCATCAATGCTCGAAGTTCATCTCCTGAACGAGTTTGTCCAGAAGGGTTCTGAGGGTTGGAAATTACAGGCATGATACAGTCGCCCTCATCGAAGCCAGAGCGGTCATAGTATTCTTCATTGGAAGGGTGGAAGTTGTTTTCTTTGGTGAATGGGACGATTTTGTATTCGGTTTCGGTTTGCGTCAAAATGTCAAGATATGCTGGCCATTCGATGTTGCCAATTGTGACCTTAACGTGTTTCTTGAGGAATGCCATAATCGTGTATATCCCTGGCCTTCCTCCAGCAAAGACCATGACATTCTCCGGAGTAATCGTAGAACCATATTGTGAATTGTAGTATTCGACAATGGCTTCTCGCAACTCAGGGTGCCCCCATGCCTTGGGGTAGAATCGGTCTTCCCAAGTCACTTCAACACTTGCAGGTAGGGACGGCCCTCCGAATTTCTCTAGAGGAGTGGTAAGCGGGAATCCTTGGGACCAGGGATGCGTTCCTTCAGTGCCCATGAATTTTCCAAA
>DAWL01000155.1 GCA_002505935.1 Euryarchaeota archaeon UBA226
GCAGTGAACATTGAGACTTCAATATCGCTCTGCTGATTAGCATCAACCTGTACTGCTGCAGAATTTGTTCCGCTGGAGGAAACAGCAGTATCGATATACCACGGGTCAACAGAGTCTTCGTTCTTCCAATTCAAAGCATCAAAATCACCGCTTTCGAAACCATCTTCTTGGTATGTTCCAGGTGATGAAATATAGTATTCGCCGGTCTGAGAATCACTACCTTCTCCCCAACAATAGACAGACCCTGAAGATGTAGATACGCAAGTATGTTCAGAACCTGCAGAGACGGACAACGCCTTAGTTCCAGAGGGTAATGAGACTGCACTAGGGACCTCGGATGCCGAAGTTGTTCCAATTCCCAACTGCCCCTTATCATTCGCTCCCCAACATACGGTACTTCCTTCATCACCTACTGCACAGGCATGAGATGAGCCCGCATCTAAGTCAACTGCATTGAATCCATCAGGAAGGTCAACAGATACGGCTTCATTCGAAGATGCACCTGCACCGGAATTACCCAATTGTTCTGCATCATTCTTACCCCAGCAGGAAACGCTGTTGTCATCGAGGATTGCACAACCGAAATCATCTCCAACTGCTATGATATTGGATTCACCAACAGCAGGCAAGTCATTCTTAGTATCAAATCGGTCGCAGATTCCATCTTCATCAAAATCAGCGGGGATACTTGCAGGATCTAAGGCATCTGTCTGGCACCTTATCTCATCTAGACCTGTCCATCCATCGCCATCTGCATCCACATAAAGTCCAGTCCCAGCAAATATCGGATCAGAAATAAGCCACAATTCTCCGTTACTAACTAGATGTAGAGAGGAGTAAACATATCCCGCTTCATTGATTAGTAAATCCCACGAGTCAGCAGTACCCGGCCATCCAGAAACTGAACCTTTATTTTCCCATTGCCCATCTTCTAGGTTGTACAAAGTAGCACCAGTTGATGCATGAGTTAAGAGTACCCATGGAACCCCATCAGAATCAACTTCCAAAGTGATTTGACTAGAAGAATTTTCACTAATCATTGATGTTGACCACGAATTTGAATTTGTGCAATCTGCCGAACAATATGAGTGAAATGCCTCATTTGCTGAATTATTAGTATGTGCAATATGTAGAGTTCCATCAGGAGCTGCATCAATACTTGTGGCCATATATCCATCTGAATTGATTTGGTCTGAAATCATTGCAAAATTACCACTTTCATCAAAATAAATTAGGCCAGATTGATTCATAAATGTCCCATGAATATTATCGTAAGCATCTACAACAGTATCCATATCTTTCAATGTCTGCTCAATTGAAGTGGCAATGACTTGATTCCAATTTGAAACAGATTCACAACTACTTGAGCATTGATAATTGCGCAAATTTTGCTTACCTGAATACAAATTCAAAACATCATTTGAATCTATAGTCAACGCAAAATCTTGCAAAGCATATAATCCAGTAAGAACTTGTTCTGTCCAGACACCATTAATTTTCGTCGTATATGAAATTCTGTGTGCATCACTTCCACGCATGTGGAAAATATGAGGAATTCCTTCAGAATCGATAACCAAATCGACATCTACAACCCCAGAATCGCTACCTAATGTCTCAACTGCCCACATTCCATTATTGTATGCTGCAAACTTAATTTGGGAATTACCAGAATCATAGTACGCTATTGCAGGACATCCTGTAGAAGGGAGTTCTGCCATAATAATCAAATCGCCAACATCTGAAGATGAACTGTCCAAACGTAAATCTCTCGGTGAAAGATGAGATTTAGCATAGGATTCAGAACATAGAAATTCTACAACCTGTTCATCCAATTCAAGATCTACTTCGTTATTATGAGGTAAATCTCCAGCTCCATCTCCCCTATTTTCAGTATCACCATATCCAAGTTGACCTAATGAGTTCTCACCCCAGCATCGGATATCATCGTTGTTCATTATCACACAACTGAAACTATTTCCAACCTCTATCCGATCCACATTGTAAGAGGTAACACTGCTTGAAGAGCTTCCAAGATTCACGTATGGGAGATTATCGCCCATTCCATTAGTTGAACCTGATGAAATACCTCTACTAACCTGATTTCCATAACCCAAGCGACCATTGCTTCCAGAGCCCCAACACTTGACTTGATCATTGTCAAGTATTACACATGAGTGCTGATCTCCTGAGGAGATTTCAACTGCGTATCTTGAAGTTCCTAGATCAACTTCTGCAAGACTGCCTCCCATCTCTCCTGAACCATCACCAATCGTGTTGGTATTCTCGATTCCAAGTTGGCCAGCATCATTTAGCCCCCAACAATATGTCTCTGCAGGCGAGGTATCAAGAATTACACAAGTGAAACTATTACCAGCGGTTATGTTCAATGCTGAATTTCCACCGGGTAGAGATACAAATCCGAGATTTGTCCCCATCTCGCTCGCACCATCCCCTATATCGTCTGTATTCTCGTACCCAAGTTGACCATGGTCATTTCCTCCCCAACAAGAAACGCTACCATCATCCCAAATAGCACATGTGTGATCATTTCCTAAAGCCAATTGAGAAACTGTTCTTGATGTAGGTAAAGAAACTGCATCGAAATCATCACCCACCTCATTGCTGTTATCTCCTCTGTCAATTGTGTCCCCAAGTCCAAGTTGACCCTTGTCATTTCTACCCCAACAAATCAGGCTATTGTCGCTAAGTACAGCGCATGTGTGCCTCGCACCTGCTTCGATTAATGTAGCTGTAGTTGAGCCTGGTAAATCCAAGAAATTTAGGACTTCACCTGTTTCCAAATATCCATCTCCAAAACCGTCTGAAGAGCTACTCAACCCTAGACCCAACAATTGCGAATTACCCCAACACTTTACAGAACCATTGCTGAACATTGCGCAGGAGTGCGAATCTCCAAGTGCTAGAGAGGAGATTGTCAATCCGCTTCCAAGATTGACAAATGGCAAGTCTTCTCCTTGTTCTAACGAATCATCTCCTACATCCTGAGTATTTCCTAGCCCTAATTGTCCAGAGCTTCCATTACCCCAACACTTCATGTTTCCAGATACGCCAACTGCACAAGCATGTGCACCTCCCAGAGCAATCAGTTCGGCATTTCCAGTATCTGCGTTCATGTTTGGAAGAACTTCATCCAATTCTTCAGTAACTATCGGATTATCGACATATGGAAGTTGAGACATGAACAACATTAGCATGCACAAAAAAATACTCTTACTTCGCAGTGATATGGCTCGCATGAAGGGGGCGACCCCGTAGGGGTCATTAATCAAACGGATGTGTAAATCAGTCAATTTACTTCATCTGGAAACCACAATTCAGTAGGGTCGATAACCGTTGGTTTCTTTCTTCTTCCTGTAAGAATCAAAGCAGCCAATATAATGACTATTACTGCGCCAGCCAGAATTATTTCTCCACTCAATACATCAAAATTTTCAGAGGCCGAGGATTCCATGCTATCTCCTATTCCGTCGCCATCACTGTCCTGCCAATCTCGGGAGTCATTCGGCAACGCATCGGCATTGTCTCCTACACCGTCGCCATCGGAATCTGCCCATTCAGCAGGATCTCGCCTGAAAGCATCAGCATTGTCTCCTACTCCGTCCTCATCATAATCCAGACACTCTGTGGGGTCTTCGGGAAATACATCCGAATTATCTCCGCATCCATCGCCATCAGTATCATTCCATTCAAGTGGGTCGTCAGGGAATTTGTCTGCTGCGTTGTCGCCATAGCCATCGCCATCAGTATCATTCCATTCAGAGGAATCATCGGGGAAGGCATCGCTGTTCTGGAAACCAGGATTGTTGCCGTAGCCATCACCATCGCTGTCATTCCATTGATTGATATTCATCGGGAAAGCATCGTAATCGTTGGCATATCCATCGGCATCTGAATCTGGACAACCGGGTGGAACAGAAGAAGTTCCAATGACATCAGGGCAAGCATCGGCTGCAAAGCCATCAGGATTGTCGCCATATCCGTCTCCATCACTATCATTCCACTGAGTGCCATCATTGACGAAGTGATCAGGATTCATTCCATCGTGATTATCGCCATATCCGTCTCTATCACTATCGCTCCACTGTGTCGAATCTTCGGGGAAATAATCAGGCATGTTACCCAATGGATTGTCGCCATAGCCATCACCATCGTAATCTTCCCACTGAGTAGAATCCAACGGGAACGGGTCTTCCTTGTCGTTTATGCCGTCACCATCGGTATCCCACAATGTCTGGTCTGTTCCTTTTTGGTATTCTTCGGCATCGCTCAAACCATCGCCATCATCGTCTTCATCCTCGTCAACATCTCTGCAACCATCGCCATCGATATCCACTTGGGGCAAGGAGGTCCAACCTACCGCTCCAGTTGGGCATTCGTCATCAACGTCCGGAACTCCGTCATTATCATCATCTTCATCCTCAGGATTGGTACAACCATCGTTGTCATGGTCGCCTCCAGTAGGACTGTAAGGACAGGGGTCTATATCGTCGCTGAAACCGTCGTTGTCTGAATCCCTCTGCGCCGCTGAACAACCGTTCTCATCCACTGTTGAACCGGTGGGAGTCTGTGGGCAATCATCGAGCGAATTCTGCACGCCGTCTGCGTCATCATCCTGCTGTTCGATAGAACATCCAGTCTCATTGGCTATTCGTCCAGCATCGGTCCATGGACAAGTGTCGAAGTCATCGATTACCCCGTCATCATCAGCATCCTTGTCACTGATTGCTAACATGGCTTGAATCGAAATCAACTCATGCATTGCCGCTGTCGGGTGCGCCTTGTCAAAGAAGACGTATTCATCGACATTGGAAACTACAGGATCACCTGAATTACAAATTGGTAAAGGTAAGATTGAACCACTCGACTGACAGGCCATGTCAACTAAATTAGTAAGTCCCAGATAGGTTGAGTTATGCATGAATTCATAGAACATCGAATGGGTATCAACGAGCATAATATCGACACCATGAGTTGATGCCAGAGTTGGCATCGAAGAAGCCAATGCCGAATTGTAAGAACTGATACTAGCAGCGATTTGCTGCTGCTGATTGGAAGATTTGTTGCGTACTTCAGGAGTCAACTCTAGCGGAGGTAGATTGGGAAGCAGGATATTATTGGCTCCCGCTTGAATCACCGCCTCTACATGTGAAACCATGTTAGCATGAGTAGTATTGGCATCTGCCAAGCCATAGAGGAAATCGTTTCCTCCAGACCAAATTACCACGAGATCTGTACTATTGAACGAAGAATGTACATTAGCGAGATAGTTGTTGATTTGCGTACCAGTATTCGGTAGCAAGATGTAGGAATATCCCTGACCCGTCTGAGAGCCTCCATATGCTCGGTTGTTACCTTCCCCACTTCCAGTTCCATGTTGCAAAGATAACCCCAATTCTGCTGCCACATATTCTGCCCAAACAGGCCCATTGGAGAACCGCCCTTGCCAGTATGGAGGAACCGCTGGCATGTTCATTATGCTGTCCTTGACATTACCCATATCAGAAAGGCTATCACCGAAGATGACCATCTGTGAAAATTGAGGCTCATCAACATTTGAAAACACCGAAAACTGATGTGAATCACTATCAACAAGATTCCCATC
>DAWL01000156.1:0-6996 GCA_002505935.1 Euryarchaeota archaeon UBA226
TCAAAGATTGCACGTTGAAGATGGTAGGATTCACCCCAACGTTGGACATTCAGGTGTCAAGGTCATTTCCATGGCTTTCCTACTAGAGGATGAGGATACTCCCGTAGTTTGGCGAGGGCCAATCAAGTTGGGTGCGATTCAACAGTTCATTGCCGATGTGGAATGGGGCATACTGGACCATCTAATCATCGACTTCCCACCTGGGACCAGTGATGAACCATTGACTGTCGCTCAGAGCCTTCCCGACATAGATGGTATCGTTATCGTCACCACGCCTCAGGATGTCGCATTGTTGGATAGTCGCAAGTCTATATCATTCGCAAAGACACTGAATGTCCCAGTATTAGGAGTGGTCGAGAATATGAGCGGTTACACCGTTCGTGGTAAGGCTGAGGCTGGAAGTATGATCGAAGTTCAAGGACCTGGAGGAAAGATGGTTGAAGCACCTGTGGATACTGATGGAAATTGGTCTGCAACCCTTGACATCTTCAAGAGCGGTGGTGGAAAGATGACCGCTGAGAGTTTGCAAGTGCCTTTCCTCGGCGCCCTACCATTTGACCCTGGAGTCGTGCGCGGAGGGGATGATGGTGTGCACCGCATAGTAGCAGACCCAGCGGGTGAAAGTGCCAAGGCCTTTGCAGCGGTAGTTGAGTCGATAACAGGACAATTGTCCGAAGATGATGATGTTGGCGTCAACATCATCTGAGGTGATGTTTTGAGCGAGATACCGAAATTACTGGAATTGGAGCGCACCGAAGAAAATGCTATTCTGCGTTGGCAAGATGGAAGTGAGCACACCATTTCATGGCGTGATGTAAGATATTATTGTCCATGTGCTAAATGTGCTCCAAATCGCGATGATGAAGATAGTGCGACCGAGTTACGCCGCATGGTAGAATCCCATGTTCTTGAGAAGCCAACGGTGCGAGCGGTGGGAAGATATGCTCTGACTTTTGAATGGAGTGAAGGCTGCAGCAGCGGAATCCATCGATTTGAACGCCTATGGGAAATCGCCAATGGCACAGATCCTGATCATGGTAAACCATACGTTCATGGAGCATGGTGACCGCTTTAGATCAACCCCCCCGAAAACTCACACCATAGGTGTGAGGCGGGCATAGGCTTGAAGCGTAGAATACTTGCGAGGCGCTCTGAGGACCAGACTTGACCGATGGCATCTACCTTACTTGGATCACCATGGCTTTGGCCGGTGGAGTCATTCTGATTCCATTGTTCAAGCCGCCTTGGGCCAAGGCAAATCTGCGCGCATTCAACGACATGTTCCGTCGATATTGGCTGCATATCCTGCTAGTATTCCTGATTTTCTTTTGGAAGGATACCTTCGACACTTTGGATCGAATATTCATGGCAAATACCCAGTTGGAGATGACATCATGGGTCTATGCAATCGAGGGAGACTTGGTGCTCTGGGTTCAACAAGCCTTTGAAGCCCAGTGGCTGACTGTTTCACTTACCCATTTGTATGTCTCAGGATATCTGATGGTAGTCTATGTTAGCATCGTTTACTTCTGTTACTTCAATGATAGGTTCATGGCAGACAGGGTATCACTCTGCGTATTTTTCATCTATGCTCTCGCACTTCCGTTCTATCTCTTCTTCAATGTCAGGGTGACAGGAGATCACATCCCTGAGATGCAGACGCTAGCATATGATTTGACTCCGGAAATCAATGATTGGTTCGAGCGAATAGATCCGTTCACAAATGGGATGCCTAGTTTGCATATTGGAATACCATTTGGAGTATGGTTATGCATTGTTAGATGGGACGAAGATAATCGTTGGGCCAAGTATCGAAATTTCTTGTTGGGATACATAATTCTGACAGCATTTAGCATCGTCTATCTCGGGATTCATTGGTTCGTCGATATCATCGGTGGAATGGTGATTGCTGCATTAGCATTGAAACTCGCTGAACGATATCATAAACCGGTATGGTCCGTACTTGATGAACGCACCCTCAACGCTAGATTGGCCACGATATTCACCCGACCAAATAGGGTCAAGTGGTGGATTTCTTCGCGCTCTCGAAAGTTGGCAAGAGCGATTAGGCATCCTTCAAGTCACGAAACTGGGTGGGCCATATTCATCGTTGTAATGATGACTACTAGCATCATCGTCTGGGATATGACCCATCGTGATTTGCCAGTTACTGGTGTTGAGGCATCCGTGGGGGTTTCGGCTGCAGATGGTTGGTTGGTCAGTTTGGATAACCGCTCAGAAGAGGGATTTGTAGTCGTTGCAGTAGATTTAGCAGTTCCAGATGAATCACATATTATTCCGCACCCGTTGCTTGATGTCGATACATTATACGATACGGCGGGGAATATGGTTGCAGTTGCCAATGCCAGTGAGTTATGGGTCATGAATCTCGAGGAATTAGCGAATGAACCGGTTGTTCTTGCGGTCTCTGAACCCAGTTTCCTGAAGATTGCAGAGTTGGGAACTGGCGAGACGGTAATCGTACTGGTTGAGGCCGGGGTGTTGAGAGCGGTTGCATTTGATGGCACGGAAGTGGAGACGCCGCAATTGGCTGATGAACAAATCTTTGTGCTCAATATAGCGGTCGATGACAATAGGCTCGCAGTTGTATTCAGTGACAATGCTACCAAGGTTAGAGTAGGGCAGATTGGAACCCAAGGGTTCGTGGAACATGCTGTCAATTTCACTGCACCGATTAGTGAGGATGAGACCTTGCTAAGTTGGGGATATGTCCTCGATGAAGAGAATGCGACTGTTGTCGATATGGATATCGATGACAAGTGGTTGGCAGTGACTGTCAATGTAACAGCAACAGATCGTTTGGTTTTGGTCGACTTAGAAAGCGGACAGAGTAGATTGTTGTCAGACCCCAAGTATCCTGCGCATGACCCTGTATTGGGACATGGCCTAGTAGTCTGGGCCTCATTGTGGCATTTGAATCCAGTTCAACCCAGTGAGCAATTTGAGGACCATGAGATTTGGTATCACGATCTGTCTAAGAATTTGACAGAACGATTGACAGAAGACCTGCGAGACCAACGCAACCCTTTGGTCACTGAAGATCATATCATTTGGCAAGAGATGGAGGGTGACAAGGTTACCGCTACCAAGGTCCACCCACGTGAGGTTGAATTGCAACCCTATTCATCGACAGCATTACAATTGGCTGTTTTAGTGTTGATTCCGTTGGTTTGTTTCCACATCTGGAAACGTAGTACTGAACTGAAGATTCAAGAGTCAGAATCGCTCAAGTCAAACGGGGATTGAAAGCATCCTGTCGAGAGCGGTTTTTGCATTCTCTGCAATCTCTTCGGGAACAATGATTCTGTTGGCTTCTTCACCAGCCTCGATTCTTTGTAGGACATCGAGAAGATATGTGGGGTGTATCATGTACATCGTTGAGCATGGGCAGACCATTGGGTCTAGACATTCGATTTCCTTGCCTGGATGTTGGTCGTTCAATCTCTTGACCATGTTAATTTCTGTTCCAACTCCGATTCTACTACCGCTTGGTGCTTCTTCCACGTAGCGCTTGATGAACTCGGTCGAACCGACTGCATCGCTGGCATCTACAACTTCTCTGGTACATTCTGGATGAACCACTACCAACGCTTCAGGATCTTGTTCTCTCAGCGCTTCTATTTGCCCAGTGTTGAAGCGTCGGTGGACACTGCAGTAGCCGTGCCAAAGGATGATTCGAGATTTCTTCAAAGCATCCCAATCGGGGAAATCATCTGGGCTCCAGATCGCCATTTCATCTTCTTGTAGACCCATTGCTAGGCCGGTGTTTCGACCGAGGTGCTGGTCTGGGAAGAACAGAACTTTGCCATTAGGTCCAGCCTTGTCAAAAGCCCAATCCAAGATTCCTGCGGCATTGGATGATGTGCAGACAATACCACCATGGGCGCCGACAAAGGATTTCAGTTCGGCGCTGGAGTTCATGTAAGTGACTGGGACCAAATATGATTCACTTTCCTCAGCAGGTGCATTTTGGTCAGCTCTAGTTATTGGATCAGATAGACCCAGTCCGGGAATCAATTGCTGCCAACAATCCTCAACCTGCTCTAGATTAGCCATATCTGCCATGCTGCATCCTGCTCTCAGATTGGGTAGCGAAACCTTCTGTTCGTCTCGACTCAGTATGTCGGCAGATTCAGCCATGAAGTGTACTCCGCAGAATACGATATTCTCGGCTTTGGATTCGCTTGCCATTCTTGATAGAAGAAAGGAATCCCCCAATAGATCAGCGTGTTGGACAATACTGTCCCTTTGGTAATGGTGTCCTAGGATTATCAGGTCATCTCCCATTCTTTGTTTGATGGCATCTATGGCCTGATGCATTTCTTCCTCAGACATGTCACCACCAGTGGCGTTCAAGTCGCACATAGGCAGATTGAGAGTCATCTCATCCCTCAAGTAAAGCCCTGAGGGCGATGCCTTTGAAGCCATCCCCTCTACGGATTGATGGCGGGAGTGCGATGTTGTGGAAGGATGAGGGCCTGTTGCATCTTGGTGCAGAGGCTGAGGTTCGTTCAGGAATCTGGCTTGGTATATCTGCGGTGAAGAAGAAACGCTTGCCAAGAACTTGGAGACATCCTGATTTAGATCGCACTTTGACTCGTAGGAGATTAGAGGCTGAATGTCGGGCAATGCGCCGTTTGAGTGCTTGTGAAATTCGGATTCCAGCCTTACTACAACTGGATCGAGCGACACATACCATGGTCATGAGTCGTTTACCAGGAAGTCCATTGATCGAGTTGTTGAGAGAAGGTGTTGATGATGCATCAGCAATGCTATCCAAAGTTGGAGGGATGATTAGACAGATGCATCGCCAAGGAGTTGTGCATGGTGACCTTTCGACAAACAACATCCTGTGGAGTGAGGAGGAACCTGCATTGGTTGACCTCGGTTTGTCTCGATTGACTACAGAGATTGAGCATTTCGGAATAGATCTACATGTCCTTCAGGAGATTCTGAGTGGCAGCCACCCTGAGTACGAAGATGCAATGTCTGCGGTTGAATCAGGTTATCTTGCATTTGATGAAGCGGCAGGTCCTACTCCAGATAGTAGTGGAGGGGCTTTGCCTAGTGCAGAACAGGTGATTAAGAGGCTGGAAGATATTCGCAGTAGAGTTAGGTATCACGGCTGATCACAGGGTGCAGAGTGAGCGGTAATTTTCTCACGCACAAGTTAAATTTTGATTTGTGCTTAATGAGCACAAATAGAGCCCTTGTGTTCGCAAGGGACCCTATGTATCACCCGTGCAGGAACGGTAGCGCTGTATCGTTAGCCAATCGACAACTGAATCTATGAACTGCCATTATAGTGTTCATGTTCCATGGCGTCCTCTGCTGCCATAAACCTGTCATATTCAATATGGAATGTCCTTTTTTGAACATGGCACGTCTCACAGTTGTTAGCGCCCTGGCTATGGAATTCCAATTCCTTGTCTTGATTTTGTCCCATTGTATCGCCGTGAGTTTCTGCTGTAAACTCCAAGGAAATTGGAAACATGTTCTTGTTTAATGGTGCTGTTTCCACGCAGGAATCCGCATCATCCTCATCATGAAAAATTAAGTCTTGGCAATTGGGGTTTCCATCGAACCAGTTTTCAAAGTCATCATTGCCTTCGTTGAACACAGAAAAGCCATTATTACTGCCATCACAATCTAGACTTCCGCTTTCTTCTTGTCCATTATTAGCACTAATAGTCCAATGAAGAATGTCTGTTTCTTCCTGCGCGTTCGGTGCTCCTGTTTCGCCATTACCTCCATCATCACAGACAATATCTACATCAAATCTCTGCCAAGAAGGAACCTGTTCCTCACCACCTTCGAAAAACAAAAAGCTCACAGAATCACCATCACTGAGAGTTTCTTCTATAGATCCAAGCCAATCCTCATCATATTCTACTCCGATAGAGATCCATGGAATCAGAACATTGTCTTGGTCATCATCATCACCGTCGTCTTTGACAGAGTTCTGAGAGTTGTCGGAGTAGAAATATACCGAGGCAACCCCTTGGCCCACTCCAGAAAGAACAAGTAAACCAGCAAGCATGATTACAATTGTAGCATTCAGGCGGACTGATGGTTGGTATTGTCGTATTTCCAACTCGGAAAAACCTCCATTTAGAGGCAATAATTTGTTGATGGGCAAATCTTGACACCATGCAAGAATAAATGGCACAATTAGCAGGAAAATCCCTGCAACAATACATACTAAGAAACCAGTTGTGACACCAAATCCATTCGATTTGAATCCATCACCGCCTATGTCTACGAACTCGGCGAAATTACCACCAAATATAATCCAATTAAACCATCCAGCATTGATCAATGCTGCCGCAAGACCGCATAGAATTATCCCACCTCCATGTGCTGTATCATTAGCTTTGAATGCGCCAATGAGTACCATAAGGAAGCCGAGAATAGCGACAAAGAATCCAATCCACAAAGCGATTGAGGTCGACTTCCCAGTACTATGCCATTCATCCCAATCCATGTCTAGAAATTGGCGCTCACGGTGTGCGTTCTCCTCAACGTATTCTTCCAAGGTGATGGTTTCTTCTGTTTCCTCACCATCGTTTGAAGCCATAGTAGTCATGTCTGTAAGTCCAAAGGAAACGGCCATGGAGATCTTTGGAAGATCAAATCCCCAGAGCTCCGCTAGTTCCCGGTCTTCCGCCGTATACTCAACTTCAGCAGACATACTCGCCCAATCTGAATTCAACGATAATTGGATCAAAATACAAGAGAGGAGAAGGAGAACAAGTGAGCCGACCAAAGGTCCAGTGCGAATTCCTTGCACTTCTTCTCTACCCGTCATGTATAGTAGATAGGCTATCTATCCATAAACCATCTCCCGACACCACTCCTGAGCGGCCGAGCACAAGGTGCAGGATTGTGCTTGCCTAAGCACAAAATGAACACTTCACCGAGTGCCCGCTCACAGGGTGCAGAGTGAGCGGCAATTTTCTCAAGCACATTCACGCA
>DAWL01000156.1:7311-7684 GCA_002505935.1 Euryarchaeota archaeon UBA226
CCGGTAGGACATTAGATCAGACCTTCTGCCAATCAGAACCATCCCACCACCGATAGGTCTCGTCATCCATTACTCTCCATGTGTGCCCTTTCTCATCGGTCCATTGTTTAACGACTGTAGGTTCAGGGATATTGATCGTAATTTGTTCCGATTCTTCAGAATCAAAACTAATCTCAAGTTCATTTGCTCTTTCTGGAGAGATTTTGAGAGCATTCGCAGTAGCGTGTAGAATCTTCCGTTCTGAGGTTGTGATCTCTCCACTATCCTTTGCTGCGGAATAGGCCTCCAAATATGTTGATTCAGCCTCGGTATATGCTGATGGCATAATCTTGTTACTGAATCGATCCAATGCCGAGATTACAGGCTTGCGGAC
>DAWL01000156.1:7992-8260 GCA_002505935.1 Euryarchaeota archaeon UBA226
TTACAGGCTTGCGGACAATCAATACGCTGGCTCCTAATAGAACACCACCAAACATCCCGTAACCGATTATTGATTCCATAAGTTCGCTTCCAATGAGGAAAAGAATTGCACCAAAACCAGCAAAGATTGAGTTTCTAAAAGTACGTCGAAGTGTTGAGTCTATACCCAAGACAGTATCTTTCATGGTTGCATGGGCAAACATCATCCCCTCGAAAGCAAAAGGTAACACCATCATATAACCCACAAGCATCCAACTATAATCAGATAG
>DAWL01000156.1:8575-10108 GCA_002505935.1 Euryarchaeota archaeon UBA226
GATAGAACCTGAGCAAGTGTTGGAGTTTCATCTAGACCATCAACAAGTGCATCTCCGAGCGATGGAGGTGAACCTCCATGTAATGCAGGAATGATAAGGAACATCAAAGAAAACAGGAACATATTGCCGATTACCTTTCCTAGAAAACCGAGGTATAGTGAGCGAGAAGTTAGACTGTTCTTGGAATCTGGGATTTCTTCATTGGCGTACTGTTTCATCGAAGCGCGCATCACAATAACGGCACCAATCGAAATCAGTGGTGAAAGACCAATGAGAATGAAACCAATAACTGGGGTGTCTTCAATATCCCATACGCCTGTGGTAGGGCATGTTCCAATCGAATCAATCGTCTCTTGCATGGATTGGCTTATCGTTCCCATTTGCTGATGTATTTCAGGCTGTGCGCCGACTTCATTGCAGATAATCCAAGCATAATTTTCATACAACCACAAATCCGCTGTAACTACCATAAATATGGCGGTCAAGAAGGGAATGGCATACCACGCGTGTCGTTGTAGAGTTGGGTTGTAAAGAAATGACAACTGTTTCACGCGATAGTAAATCGGGAAACAAAGATAGAGCCCTATCGAACAAACATGTGCCGAAATGAAAAATGAAGTGTTGAAGTTCCAAAGGTATTGATCTATGTGCCACCACTCAGGGCCTCTAGGAGTTATGCCCTTTATCAGGAAACCCGCTTTGAAGGCTTCACAAGCAATCAATATGGCCATGAAACGGTTTTCAGAATTTTTTGAGTTGGCACGAAGAATCAGATATGCTAGACCTAGTAACCATATCAATGCAATCAAACTTAACCAAGTGCTTGCAAATTGAATACCAAACAACCTCTCAGCTGAGAACTGATAGGTATAGTACTCTGCTAAGGTGGTCATAAGTCTGCGAAGCGATGTGAATGGATAACGCTTTCATTAGTTTGGAATAAATTCATCTTTTAGAGGAGCGTGTTTTTGAGGTAAGAATGATTCGATATTTGGCTTATCTTGGTATGATTCCTTTTCACGCTACAGGCTTGTGAGTAGCATACCATCCGAGGAATGCTAAAACTGGCCCCAAAACTGCAGTCGCGCTTGCATATAGCAATGCTCCAGAAACCTGCCCCTTTCTCCATAAGTCGACAGTCTCGAAACTGTAGGTTGAGAGTGTAGTGAACGCTCCAAGAATACCGACTCCTAGGAACATTACTAACTCGTTACTGATAGAATCGGAATTTGCAGCGACTCCCATCAAGGCCCCTAACATGAGGGAGCCAACTAGATTCACGCTTAGTGTGCCCCATGGTATGTCCTGACCGTTCATCCATTGGGATAACAGGAATCGAAGTACTGCACCCAGTGCGCCCCCGATTGCGACGTAGAAGAGAATCTTACTCTGCATGAATCTGCCTTTAGCATCAGGCGCATCATCTTGCCGACAGCAACAAGGCATCTTGCCACCTGCGAAGGGTATGGCGCGCCGTTTGGCCTTCTTGACATCCAATCAAGGAAAATTGCTCGAGGCACAGCAACATCTTGC
>DAWL01000101.1 GCA_002505935.1 Euryarchaeota archaeon UBA226
TAGCGAAGGACTCATCTAGTGCATCCTCTACACCAAAAGTGTTCGTGACAACCACGAGCAGGTGAAAGGATGCCGCAACCAGCGATGGAAATTCCAAAGGATAGCCTTACAGACATAGAGACACATATCTCTGCAACCATCGCTAACGGAGGTCACATCCGCAACATTCTGGCGGAATTCTCAGGAACACACCCCTGGGATGAAAAATGGGAAGTTCAGGCTGCTGTGGAAGCGTTACATGTTTTCGGCAGCAGATGGACTATCGAAATTCTAGCCGCACTATACATCACTGGAGGAAAGCGCTTCAATCAACTCAAGCATTTGTTGGAAGGCATTTCCAGTCGTACTCTCTCTGACAAATTACGCTTTCTCGCCGATGAGAACCTTGTGGCGCGGACCGTTGAAGATGGGCCACCCATCAAAGTGGAATACAACCTTACAGATCATGGCAAGGTTTGTGGTAGGTTACTATCTCCTTTGGTTGCTCATCTGAAGATGCAAACGGGGTCAATTCAACTCTTGGATGGATGATTCATCTAAGCGGCAGTTTGAATTGGGATGGGCTGCGAGTCGCTTGTATGGCATTGCTCCAGCAATGGATGCGACAGCGGCCTTGGTTGACCGCTGGACTGACCGGTTTGGTCGGAGGAGTAGTCGGTATTGCCAATGCCGCAATGCCTTGGACGTGGGGTGCTAGAGGTACGATTTCTACGCAAGTTTTGGCCTATGAGCACCCGATGCGTAGAAGGATTCTCGTCACCTTGGAAGATAGTCCTGGACTATGCTACAGGGAACTACAGAAGGCACTCAATGCGGCCAATGGCACCTTGAGACATCACCTAGACGTTCTACAATCTCAAATGACCATCACCGCAGTTTCGGTTAATGGTCGAACCTGCTACTTCGCTGGAGGACCTGCACAGGTAGAAATTCTAGGAGGAGCCATGGTTGATTCAGAAGAAGCCGCTAAGCGATTACCTGTTGGCCTATCTCTGGTACAGAAATTGATTGTAGAGGAATTGAAGAAGGGACAAGCCCCGAAATCTCAAGCCGCTCTTGCAAGACAACTTGGACGTACTAGAGCAACTGTTCACAGCGCCATCAAGGTTCTGCGCAGAAGAGGTATCCTCAGACAAGACGAACTCGCATTAGCACCACATCTGATCGATGACAACAAAGAGATGTCCGAACTTGGCTATGAATGGGAAGACGAACGGCAGCGCTGACCGTTGCAGGAAACGTCGAATATTCGTCCTTTATTGACAACATGTTGAAGGTGCCTCGCCATGGGCCCTTGTGCCATGTTCGAATTGAGGTTAGAGGAGCATCCTCTTCCTACCAGCCGAGATGATGTCGATCAATTGATCGATTGGCTGGTAGCAACCTTCGGCCTAGTTCGCCGACGGGGAGAAGAACATGCTGATGGCGATCGTATGCAGCCAGTAGTACGATTACTCAGAGAACATATTCTCGCCAACCCCCAACAGGGTGTAGATGCAGGTACGCTTGCTGACCAGATGGGCATGACTGCTGCCTCCTTACACCATCACATCACCCGTCTTGCAGCCTGTCGCCTAATCTCGAGTCGCAGTCAAGGAGATGGTTGGAGAAGGCACTTCCTAAGAGCGGGAACTTTGAGCGCGGCTGTCGAACTTCTGGCCAATGAAGCAACGCAAATTCTCAAACTCCAATTATCTCGCCTCGAGGGATGGTGGCAAAGGCCCGAAGACCCCTCGTTGAAAATGGAGATGGCAAGTCCCGACAGAGAATCTCCTCTTGTCATATGGATCAACGAACCAAGGCCGTTACCACCGGTAGAGAAAGTGAGTGAACTGAGTCTTTGGATGGCAGATCTCGGATTGTTAGGCGATAGACCTGGAGCAAAACTCGCAGCCGATTCTTTACCTGTTAGGTTGATGCAGATCTTGTTGCAGAGAGGGCCTCCACTTTCTCTGGATGAAGCAGCAGCAGAACTCAAAGGGCCCAAGGCCCGTATCGGAAGAATTCTGGAACGCTTCAGATCTGCTGGAATTGTCGAAAGGGTCCCTCGAACTGACCGTTTACCTGCGAATCTATGGAATGCCATGATGACCCAATACAAACGTCGTGGAGAAGATTGGATTCTGCTCAAAGGAGGTTTCAATAGAATCGTTCCAGATCGGGCGATTGAGACCTTGACAAAGGCTATGGCAAAGGGCAAATTGAATGTCGATTTAGTGGAAAAGGAACTGAGTGGAGTCTCTTTAGAGGATCAGATGTTGCTGCTCAACCTACTAGGTGGTCGCTTACCTCTAGGGCATCGAATGATCGGATCTGATCCTGTCTCAACCTCTGCCAAAATAATGACCAGATTAGACCGTGTTCTACGTAGAATCAAGCGCGTGGCCGAAATGCTGGATAAAGCGATGTCCTGAAACGCAGATTGTGCAGCGCATGGGCATGGCCGTACCTCTGGCACTGGCTCCGATGGCAGGAGTCTCTGACCTACCGTATCGCCTATTGGCCAGGGAATGTGGTGCTGATATTACGATAACCGAATTCACTTCCAGTGCTGGACTTTCACGAGAAGTTGCGAACAGTTGGTTGAAACTGGAATCCGATGAAAGAGAGCAACCCTTCATTCCGCAAATTTTCGGGGGCGACGTGAATGAAATGGTCACAACAGTCGAAATGCTGCAAGGTAAGGCTGACATCATCGATTTGAATTTCGGATGTCCTGCTCCAAAGATAACAAAGATTTGCGCTGGTGCTGCATTGATGGGACAGCCAGATGATTTGGTAGCAATAACAGAAGCATGCATCAATGCCTCAGATGTCCCTGTCACTGCTAAACTGAGAATGGGAACAGGATACATGGAGAACAACATAGCCGAACTCGCACCAAGGCTGGAAGATGCTGGCGTAATGAGACTATGTGTTCACGGCCGCACTCTGAAACAACGCTATACCGGAGAAGCTGATTGGGGCACCATCCGAGAAGTGGTTGAAGCGGTAGACATCCCAGTTTTTGCCAACGGAGACATAACCGATGCCCAAAGTGCTCAAGCCTGCTTAGAAGCCACTCAGGCCGCTGGGCTGATGATTGGTAGAGGGGCGATTGGAAGACCGATGATTTTCAATGAAATCAAATCTGAACTGGGGTGGTGCAATTCTGATGCACCTTGGGACTCTGTCGATGATTTTGCAATCAGATCATGGTGTTGGAACAGATATCTAGAATTGGCGCGAGAAACTACTGGTTTGCAATCCAAATGGCTGAACAGACACGCAGTAGCTTTCACCAAAGGACTACCCGGAGCAAAGAATGCCCGCAAGGTCATCGCAAAAGACAGAGATACTGAAGCGGTCGCCAGTGGAATTCAGAACTGGCTGCAGGAAAAATCAGCCTAATCAGAAGGTGGATTCCCAATCCTCTAGAGGATTCATCTCGGCCCAAGTCTCATCATCCATTGTGCCGCGCTGCTTGAGAACTTCTCTTGCCAATAACCAGTACAGTAGAGCGAGACTTCGGCGACCCTTGTTGTTAGCAGGTAGAGCAAGGTCGACATTTCGGAGATTGTTGTTGGCATCACAGACTCCTACGATCGGCAATCCGCTGTTTACAGCCTCACTCAATGCTTGCTGATCCGCAGCCGGGTCGGTCACGAACAGAACCTCGGGCTCTCTATACGAAGGTAGAATGGGATTTGTAAGACTGCCTGGAATAAATCGTCCAACCGCACTGATGGCACCAATCGCCTCTGCGAACTTGCGGGCTGGACGCTGACCATACTGACGAGCGCTGACCACCATAACTCTCTGAGCATCGTATCTGTTGAGGAAGGTGGCGATGGAACGAATCCTGCCGTCGGTTATACCCAAATCCAAGAGGTAAAGACCATCACTGCGAACATGCGAGATGAACTGCTTCATGTCTGCAGACTTCTGTTGAGTACCGATGTGAACCGCGTATAACTCGTATGTCTCTTCAGACACCAGTGTAGCTCCCTCACTCATGTTTCAGGCCTCAAGCGGCTCGGCCACTTGCCTTTCATTCATAACCGCTTCGCACAGCAAAACTGAGGTTTTGCAGCGCAGTATTGCGAAGGGAGGCACAGCGCTTGCTGCAAATAAGTGACTCCACAACATTCAATGCAGATATGCTTCAGGCTTGAGTCCTAGTGCTCATGTCTGAATTGGAATTGGTTGATGCGACCCGAGGAGAAGACGGGATTTGGCGAGACAAAGGAGGGGAATCCTTGCACGTTTCAGCATCTGACCTTGAAAGACACGCCTATTGCCCTCTATCTTGGGAATTGGCTAGACGAGGCGTTTCTGGCAGGGGCGAAGCAGTATCCAAAGGTGTTGAGCAGCACGCGCAAATCCATGAGCAGATGGCGAGTTACGAACATGCCAGAGTATCCGTGGTCAAAGAATTAACAGTATGGGGGTGGTGGTTCGGAATCGTCGTTGCATTGACCATAGATGCAGTTGCATGGTATCTCTTAGCTGATCAAATGTCCCCTCAAATCTTGGCACGATATCTAGCACTTCTGGCTGTGGTCTGGGTTGGAGCAATGATGGCCAGTACTATTCTTCCGTGGCGAAAATGGTTGAATTGGCCAACTGCTGCTGAAGCCGCGGTGGAAAAAGATGGTATCGATGCAAAAGATATCGCCGGGATGATTCAAGGACCAGGATTCATTGGAGGATGGGTCGCAGGAGGTAAAGTCGAGGCAGCCTTTGGCTTGGGAGCCATTTTGCTAATTCTTCACGCTGCTGCCCTGTGGACCGTGGAGGAAACAACACACGCTGGGTTCATTCTGCTCTCCGCCGCCATGCTTTGGACACTATTGGCATCATGGCGACTGCAAAGAGCATTGATTGCCGGAAACGACATGGAAGAAGCTAGACATCAAGCGGGTTTGGATAAGGATACCAAAATCGCTTACAGCGATGACTCCAAAGCTGCTGATTTATTGATTGACAAAAATACCGGGTTGCGTGGAAGGCCTGATCAAATCGTCATCGTTGATGGGGAGTTCATTCCGATGGAGCAGAAGACTGGGAGAATCCCAAAGCACCCCCACTTGTCGCATAAGGTGCAGCTATTGGCATACATACATCTGGTCAAGGTGGTGACTGGACACAAACCCTCTTTTGGAGTTCTTAGATATGGTGAAAATGACATTCACAAAGTCGAGTGGGATGAAGACCATGACAAGTTACTGATGGACCAACTCGAAGAAGTACAACGGCTGATGGTTGAAGGTGGGGCAAAACGCAATCACGAACGTGAAGGAAAATGCAAAAATTGTTCAAGAAGGAGGGCATGTCCTGAGGCATTGGTCTGAAGACAAAGATTCGATGAGGTGGATTGTATGCTCAAAATCAAACCCGGTACCAAAGTAGTAATTTTGACAGGTGCAGGAATTAGTGCTGAATCGGGAATCAAAACTTTTCGCGCCTCCGATGGGCTGTGGGAAAATCACGCTATCGAAGATGTTGCAACCCCTTATGCCTGGCAAGAAAACCCTGAACTTGTTTGGAATTTCTACCAAAGAAGGCGAGAACAACTTCTCGATGTAGAGCCAAATCCTGCTCATCATGCATTGGTGAAATTAGAACAACACGTCGGCGAAGAATTCCTGCTCATTACCCAGAATGTAGATGACTTACATGGCAGGGCCGGTTCACAAAATCTCATTCACATGCATGGTGAACTACGCAAATTGCGATGCGAAGAGTGTGCAGGCGTCTTTGAGATGATGGAAGAAGGGCACCTAGCCGATGACTATGTTACTTGTCCAGATTGCGAGCACGACAGACTAAGGCCGCATATCGTGTGGTTTCATGAAATGCCTTTCCAATTGGAAGAAATATTTCAAGCAGTAGAGAATTGTGACATTTTCATGACTATCGGCACTAGTGGGCATGTCTCGCCTGCTTCAGATCTGATATATCTCGCAAGTTCATGCGGTGCAACTTGTATTGGGATTAATCTTGACAAACCGGTGAACTTTGATGGGCACGATGAATTTCACCAAGGTAAAGCCGGCGAGATACTACCTG
>DAWL01000075.1 GCA_002505935.1 Euryarchaeota archaeon UBA226
AGCCACCAAAACTGCCACTCCCGAAGCTGCTCCAAAGAAATGGACCATGGCGCTATTGACCTCGTCCACGGCATAACCAGAGGACTCAGGGGCGAATAGACCGACGATGAATGCGATAAGCCCTGGCAGGCCTACTGAGATGAACATGATGATTAGAATAGCCTGACCGATTAGGTCATTCTCTCTCCTGTTGACCAAATCGTTGAGTTTCTCATACTCAATACTACTGCGGAACAGAATCTCCTGTATGGGGGCATCGTTCTCTTCAGCGGTGGAAAGCAGATTGATGACTCTCTGAATCTGTTTGGAACGAGTCTTCATAGCGAAATCGGCAAGAGCCGCATCAAAGGATGCTACCGCGCTGACATCGAGTGTCTCTCTGAGCAACTTTCCGAATAAATCTGAACGGCTCTCGCTGACCTTCATTATCGCCTGTTGCAGACCTTGACCTGCTCCGATACTATCAGATAGGCCCTCAAGCACTTCTGGCAAAGCATTCTCCAAACCTCTTCTACGTGACCTCTCAATGATTGGGGGAAGTGCGCCTCCAAGGCCAGCAAGACCAATATTGAGCAATAACAGCATCAAGGGATGGTCGTTCAGAACCTCGAAGAAATAGAACAGCATAATTTCACAATCCCGGATCCTTCGTGTGGGCCTTCATGCCGATGATAGCCATTACAATTACAGTAAAGAATAGTCCACCGTTAACGATGGCGCCAACCGAATCTGGGTCTGGCAATGGCATTAGATCTCCTGCGCCTGCCATCATCTGAGGCGTAATTGCAAGAATCGCCAAGATGATTGGTGAAATCATTCCAATAGACAACAATGTTTCAGGAAGGCCACTCAACTCTTCGATGTATTTCTCGACCTTCTCGGTACGTTTCTCCTCTTCTCTACCGCCTTGATTCTTCAAAGTCTTGACAATATCAGTATTCGACACAATATTCTCAATCATCGTATTGAGCAAGCGTTTGTAGGCATCCGACTTGGCCCTCTTCTGAGTTCGTCGCAATTCGTCAACCAGAGACTTCCCTTTGCGAGTATTTGTCATGATTTTCTGGAAGTCTGCTGATATACAACCATATCCACCACGGGAAATCGAAGTAATAGCACCCTCAAGACCGATACCTGAACCCATCATGACCTCCATGGTCCTGATGACGTAGAGAAGTTCGCGGTCTTCGTCCTGGGCTGCCATCCATCATCACTCTCAACGGATATCCTCAATCAATTCAAACTCAAATTGCTCATTTGAGCCGTCGTAATTCAGCTTACTGAAGACTACCTTTACATCTCTTTCCTCAAAGGGGTCGTGAATATATGGTTGCCCTGAACGGAACATCTCAACGACTTTGCGGTAAGTCTCGAGGTCCATCTCTCCGCGCACTGTGTATTCAGCGCTCTCAGCACCTTCATCAATCAAGTCATCTCCCTCTCCACCGTGAGTCACGGTTCGAGTCATTCTGCGTGCGATTTTGATACTAATATCACACTCTTCTAAGCGTATCCAATCGTCGCTAGTCATACCTGTTGCTGGTCGAATGAAAAAGTCCTGCGCTGCCATACCTGTGCCACCTGCGGACCCTACACCCCTCAACTCGCCCTTGAAGGTATTGACGAATCAATAGGCCCCATAGGGGCCTGAAAGGTTCATGCCATCTTGAACCAGGCGAATCTTGGTTCGACCAAAGTTCCTTGACTAACCAAGCCATCAAGGGCGGATTCAGTCGTACGTTGATCGAAGCCGCGAGTTGCACATGCGGCTAACATCGTCTCGAGATCAACACCCTTTCCTTCATCGAGTTGTTCAATAATCGATAACACCACTTCATCAAGGTCTTGTTCGTTGCCCTGAGCCCCTGTTGATGAAGACATCTCACCTACATCAAGAGTAGCGGTAGTGGTGGGAGGACCCCAACTGGATTCGCCTACATCTCTCTTGCCTTCTGCAATATCTAGAGCCCTCCTGACCATCAATCGATGGACCTCAGTGTCTACTTCGCCGTAGAATTCTCTCGCCGTCAACAAGCCTTCGATCATGTGTTCTGCAATACCTGCTTCTGCATATGCCTCTCTCGATGGCGCCAATGCGGCCGCCGCATCATGATCCGCTACGCGTTTCATGGTACTTTCACAAGCCTCTACCAGCCAATCAGCATATCGGGAACGATCGATGATTGCAATCTCTTCAGGCCTCATATTCGTGTATACGCTACCCTCTTCAGTTGTGTAACAACGGCCCTTTGTGGTCATCAATAGAAGCAATGGGTCGCCAGTTTCATGCAATTTAGCGAGTTCCTCGGCCTGCGCTTGTACTACATCATTGTCGAAATGACCGATATTGAAGTAATGCACACCTGAAGCATCTCGTAACTGTCCTTGCCACATAGTTCCAGAAGTGGTATCTCTTGGTTCCATACGCTCTAGCAAACCAGCGACTAGAAGACGATTGACCTTAGCCCCTAATTTGGTTATGACAAAGGCTGGGTCAAACTCCCCTGGGCCCTTTTCAGACAGAGTTGATTCTCCAAATTCTTGCGCTAATATTCGTACGGCCGGTTGGCGCCGGCTGACTCGAGAGTTACGGGCCTGCATCAAACCACCCCCCATCTCGCTCTCACTTCGGTAGCCGCCAATGCTGCATCGATTTCTACCACCTCTACCTTATTGGCGATGAACATGATTCCCTGCTCATCGATAATCGAACGTCCCTCTACAGATAAACGCCGACCGAGAAAAGAATTTCTTAAATCGGCGACAAAGGAAGATTTACCATCCTCAGATTGATCATTCTCCAGTTCCTTGAAGCGTTCTCCAATCAAATTCTCCGATGCTCCGGAATCTAACGATAAAGAGGCGGTTGATACTCCATCATCGATGACCATTCTGATTCTGAAATCATTATTCCCCTCAATATTTCCATGCTCGATACAAGAACCGTCTCGCATCAATCTACGGCATTCAGGGCAACGAATGATTACACCGCTATCCTCCCTTACTGCAACAACCGTAGCCTCAGTCTTGACGCCTACTCTAGAGGTTCCACTCGCTAATTCTGAGAAGGAAACTTCAACGATATGATCGCTCGGGTCTATCGACTGCCAAGGAGTCTCGGCGAGAATCTCAACCTGCGAAGCATCATCCACGGTAATATCGGGAATCCCTTGCCAGGTTCTTACCCTGACCCTACTGAGCGATAGGCAAAGAGGCAATGCAGATGCATCGATAGGTAACTCATTCCACGATGTCATTCTACAGCGGCCGGTTGGATCAACCAATTCACCAGACCACAATGTACGATCTTCCCCATTGACCTTAGCTACGCGTTCGGTCCAATCAACCATTTCCACTATGATATCGATCTCTCTTGCTCCATCGCGAAGACTGGAAATATCTACTCTACTGCTGTCTCTCAGACTGTCCATCTCAGCAAACCCCGCATCATGGAAAACTTCGACCTTGGTGTATCGACCAATGTTCATTTCGGGATTATCTCTGAATCTACGCACCTGAGCGCGTTCCACTTTGACAAGAGTGCCAGGCTCGTGAGTAAAAGGCTCCCAACTGACAAAGGAAAGTGAGCCGCTGTCGTCTGCCAGCCGTCCCTTTACGATATCCATTGTTCCACTACCATCCTTGCGAGAAATCACATCATTTCGAACTGACATGACTCTGCCGATGACGGTTACTGTGCCTTCTACCTGCCCTGCTTTCTGCAATGAGACTGGTTCGTCAGCATTAACTCTAGGAGTACTACTTTCCTTGAGCACTACGACTCTGCTAGATTGGTTGATATTCAGACTCAATTCACCATTGTATTCGTTTACAGAACCGCCTTCTATACGGACAACTACGCCAGGAATGATATTCTTGTTTCCACCCCAATCCTTGTACGACCATCGAGTTCGTGCACCATCTCCCTCTCCGTCCGGGTTGTCCTCTAGTAGACCAAAGGCGATCTCTCGCTCTTGTCCGCGAACGGTCTGCATTCTGGTATTATGTGAGATGATTTCTGCAACTACCTCGACATTCTTGTCCTCAGCCCCCAATTCTGTCAATCTATTGACCTTCTTCATCGGTGCAGTTCCGCTTCTGAATGCACCTTGATTCGTCGAAGTTGTCGCAGGAGCATTCTCAGTCTGAAACCTGCGCATGACAGAACGCATAGCATCGGATGGAGGAATCAAGAATTCGCTCTGATACTTCTCGAATTCAGCTCTAATTGCATCTTCATCAGCATTCGGAACTGCGGACATGACCTGGGCCACTGCGGCTTCTAAACTGGCATCATCCGACATGTAACGACCTCTGCGAACTGGTTCTTTCTTCTTGATCGACCAACCCGCAGATGCAGGTGGCAGGCTCTTGTGCTGGATGTGGTAGTACTCGCACTCCTACTCCCCCTTGGAGCAAGACTACTGACGTCGAGGGTCTTTGAACAATGTGGAAAGACCACATCCCGAAATGAAACTGAATCACGAGGAATTGACGCGTATTCCTTGTCGCAAAAGAACGTCCGGCACAATGATTGAACCACCAGACCACAAAGGAGTTGCTTTGTTCATTTGGGCCAAAGAAACTTCCTTCGAAAAGGCCGCAGGAAGATTACCTGAAAGCCCAGCCTGTTTGACTGCCCCAACAACTTCTCCATCTTTAACGCGTAAAATTGAGGAAGTGGTTACCGAGAAATCGCCGCTTGAAGGATTAGCGGTATGAGCACCCATTACTGACTGAACCAAGTAACCATGTTCCATCTCTTCAATCATTGATTCCCTCTCAATCTGCCTATCGGAAGAAGATAAAATCAGATTGTTGAAGGAAGTGACTGGAGGGGAATGATGGCCACCACGTCCCGCATTACCAGTACTATCAGCACTCTCAACATTACCAGCCTCAACTTGCTCAGCAGCATCGCGAGTTGCCCATATTCCGGAGACGAGACGGCCAGAATCAATCAATGAAGTCACTCGGGTTGGGAGGCCTTCACCATCTCTTGTACCAGAACCAGCCCCACCAGGCAACCTACCATCATCAACCAACGAAAGGTGTGGAGCCAAAATGGATTGTCCAAATTTGCCGGACCAAACAGATTCACCTCTCGACAATTTCTCGCCGCGTAGAGCAGAACAGAAGATGTTGCTGAATAGACCACTTATTCCTCGATGAGTGAACAAAACTTGCGCATCTTCAACATTCTTTTCAACATCGATTAGGTTCCGAGTTGAAATTGCCCATTCAACGCCTTCTTCGCACATGCCATCAAAGTCGCTGACGAGTGATCTAGAGCCCATGCTACTCCAACCACTGGTTATTCGGTCATCTTCATCTATCGAAACTTGAATACCCGCAGAATGGCTTGAGATCCTACCTGCGCTGGAGATTCCTTGGCTGGTCAACAAGGCTCCAACATGACAACTCAATGCCATGCCTCCACCAGTCACAACCGCTCTGGAATCCAATTCCGAGACCTTTTCAATGACCTGATCTGCCTGTTGCATCAACTCTTCTGGAGTTATCTGATCAACCTTGGAATCCCACATTCCTTCAACCGGCGTACTACCAGCGTCTTCGGGCAGTTCTAGCCCTTCTATAGCAGGCGTAAGGGCGCATGTACGCATCGCTTTACGCACCATCTCAACTGCATTATCTGGCGTGGTTGAATATGCAAAACCAGTTCTTCCTGAATCGACAACTCGAATACAATATCCACCTTCTCCACCTCCTCCTGCAAGACTCACTCTACCTCGTTCAATCTCCACGTCTTGGCCATAAGACTGGATGGCAAATACTTCCCACATTGGAGCGGACACATCTTGTGCAGCCTTACCGATGATTTCGCAACCTTCGAGCAATCTATCCTGAGAACCTTCGGGAACCAAAGTCATTCAAGCCACCTCTTCAGCCAACTAGAGCATCTCTGATTCGCATTGCAGGGCCACCATCTCCAACCGGAACCATCTGGCCTTTACCACAGAAGCCAGGACTTGCTAATACTGCATTCTTGGTCAGACCATCTACATTCTTTAGAATGGATAATGTCATTCCGCTGACGCTTACGTCCTTGAGCGGTTCTGCTAATTCTCCATCTCTGATACGCCACGCTTCTTGGGCTGCAAACTGGAAACTGCCGCGCCCTGTATCTACTTGACCTCCGCGAGTTCCGCAGGCGTAAACGCCGTCCTGAACGTCCTCTAACAATTCATCGAGATCTTCGTGTTTTCCACCCATAATCATGGTGTTGGACATTCTGACCAAAGGATGGTGGAGTCCGTCCTGTGCACGCGCTGCACCGTTGGTTGGTATGTCGAAATGCGCCGCAGTCTCGCGATGGTTCAGATAGGTGACCAATCTGCCATTTTCAATCAGGGTCCTAGAAGCAGTATCTAGACCTTCATCATCCACAGGGAAACTTCCGTGTCCACCCTCCCATGTAGGGTCATCCAACACGGTGACCAAAGGATCTCCAATCATCTCGCCTAATTTTCCATCAAGGCAAGAATCACCTGCTGCAACTAAATCTGCTTCACAAGGATGCCCCAATGCCTCATGGATGTATACGCCGGTCAAATCGGGGTCTGCCACGAGGTTCATTCGACCTGATGGTGAACGCTCTGCAGAAAGGATTCGCAATGTTGATTCAGTCGCTGAACGGGCTACTTCGTCAAGATCTACTCTCTCGATTGCTTCGTAGCCGCCGACTCCTCCAACTCTTGTTCTATAGGACGCTACCTGTGAATCATCGCGTCCAGTAACCACCGCATTGGTGCAGGTTCTCTGGAATGACCAGACCCTGTTCATACCCTCCGAGGTGACCAATTCTGTCTGCACATGTTCATCGCTGAATCCGGTATTGACCGATACTATTCTCTCATCGGTTCTAATCATCGAATCAAATTCGCTTAGAACTGCAACCTTGTCTTCTATATCGATATCCCTGATATCCTTTAGCGGACGCCAATGTACGTCTTTGGTGCTAATTGGAACTTCGGCCAAAGACACCGGTTTCTCTCCACTGGACCTTCGTGCAGCAACCTGTCTAGCCATAGATATCGTAGATTCAACCTGAGAATGAATAGCCTTGAGATCAGAGGTGGAATGTACACCCCAAGAACCGTCTACAAGACAACGGAGTGTTGCGCCCACATCATGTCCAGGAACAGCATTTCTTACCTTCCCATCTCGCATCGAAATAGAGGTGTTTCGATTGCTTACAGTCCTGATTTCAGCATATGTTGCACCGCATTTTTTTGCGCTATCGATTATCCTTTCAGCAAGGTCTTCATCAAGGAATCTTCCAGTCTTCCATGAGTCTGTATTCGGACTGCTGGCTGCCGACATGCTACCTCGATAGGACAGTGGTGCTTGAACCCTACCCTAAGACTGAGAATCAGCATTGGCTACATGAGCCAACAAACTTGCCTCATCAACTTTTGAAATATTGACTTCAAGACCTAGTTTCTCAGCATCCAGCAGTGCCATGCTTGGGCGCATACTTTGGATTACTGCATTAACTGAAAAAGCAAGACGCTCGGCTTCATGATTCAGGTCTCGCCAATTCAGATACGGTAGATGGACATCCTCTCCTTCGCCAAGCTCTGCATCCGGTATGTATGCTAGCCACCCCTCTTCATCTCCTTCCTTCAAACCAACGCGCCTGAAGGCTTGATCGATATTGTGCGTTCCCGCCAAAAGACGTATGAATTCAACCTCCAAAGAGCGCGCTTTCATTCTATCATTCTGCTGATTATCGACAACACCTGACCAAGTGGCCCACAATTGTCGCTCTGAACCCAAAGAACCAGCACCCAATAGACACCATAGGCCTACTTCTTGCACCTCACTGAGATGAATTGCAGAATCCTTGGGAGACTCCAGAGGTGCATCAAATTTCAACCTCCAACAGGGGAACCAAGGAGACGGGTGCAACTCCTCCATATCCTCGCCTCGCATGTTCTGCTCATCAATCCAACGCTTGACTCTCACTTCAATCGCTTGACATCTCGAATCGCTCTATCGAGGACCTTGGGGCCCCAACCACGCTTTGCTAGAAGCTGGTTTCTTTGCACCGAAGAAAGATTGAGCAAATCACTCGGGTTGGAGATATTGAGTTCCTTCATGTCGCGGGCTCTTGAACGACCAATATTGGAGATTCTGACCAAGGAAAGTAACTCCTCCTTGCACCCATGTCTAATCCTTTGTTTCAATGAATCCAAAACCGAGCCAACATCTGCAGCCTCAGCCATCTTTTCTCCATCTATATCACCACTGAGAAGCAATTGGCCCGCCGAATAGAGAAGCCAATCCATCAATTCCAATCTGGTTCTCAAATCTCCTGGTGCAACTTTCATCTCCTTTTCTATATCTCTTAAGGTCGCTTCATCCATCCATTTCTCAAGAGTCCACGCAGATTGAGTCAAGGCTAGAAGGACATCCTCAAGATTCTCATCCCTCAACAAGTTGTTTGCATGTAAAGCGGTCTTGACATGTAGTTGATTTCTATCCATCTTGGCCCAAATAATCATGAAATCTGGAGTTGCAGCAACAAGATGTAACAACGCAAACTGATCGAGTTCATCTCCACGAGATACTTTGTCGATGGCTCTCTTCAATCCATCTCGTAGAATTGTTGCGCTCAATGGATCAAGGTACAATTGTGATACTCTCTTACCGAAGGCCGTCGCTTCGTAAGTGGTGTTGAAAGCCTCCCCAATCTGTTTCTCTTGAATGAATTCTGTCTCGATGCTGTCGGCCCTTTCAAAACCCAATCCGGGAGTATTGATTCTACGTTCAGTCTGCTTTGTAGGTAATCCCTTATATTCCGAAACATCGAGTATTTCCAAAGCGCTACTTGCCCAATCAGGAATATCATCATCCCACGATTCCGAATCTCTTTCTTGTTCAGAAACCAATGAGACATCGATGCCAGTTCTTGAGATGAAACCCTCATCTGCCAACCATGCGAGAGTGTTGTCAATCCGTTCGTCGATCATCGAAGCGGGTTGGGTACACGAAAGGAAAGTCGCATCAAAGAAACGGCGTATAGAAGTTCGATCGTGCAATCCTCCTGTAGCGATTCCAGACAATAGGTGCATCCTCAGAGGTGGTTCTGCTGCAAGTTTCGATACTACGGGTTCTGGTGGACCGTGAATGTACTTTTGAGCAACTTCATCTGCCTCGATGAGAGAATCTTCACCCTTGCATACCAACCAAGATTCACCTTTGCTGTCGTATCTTGGACGGCCGGCTCTACCCATCATCTGTCGCACCTCCATGACCGAAATCCAGTCGTTGAACCCGTCTGCCCAGCGCTTCATATCCCGTACCAACACTCTACGTGCTGGAAGATTGACTCCCGCAGCCAAAGTCGGAGTAGCACAGATGCAGAATAGATCTCCCCTACGAAACGAATCTTCGATGGCCTTGCGTTGGGAGTGAGCAAGACCGGCATGATGGAATGCTACGCCACCGCGAACCGCAGCCGCCAATCTATCCGACAAGGCGCTGTCCTCCTTGAGAATCTCATCCGATAATTCCGACAAGCGTTGTACTCGTTCAGCATCCTCCGCCAACTTTGCAACACATCGTTCCGACAATTTCCGAGCTTCGGATTCTGCTGAACGGCGAGTCGATACGAAAACCAACATCTGGGCTCCTTCTGAGATAGTATCGTTAAGGGCACACCACGCAATGTGAGTTTTGGGACCTTCTAATTGTCTAGGAGGGGGAAGGGCGGTGTTATCCTGCTTGCTGACCCTATGTCTGACTTCCAACCACTTCTCAGCCAAAGTTGCATGCTCCAATGCAACCGGTCGCCAATTAGATTGTACCAATTCCGCCTGCAACCAAGCAGCCATCTTCTCAGGGTTGCCAACCGTCGCTGACAAAGCGATAATCTGTGCACTAGGGTGCTGTAGGCGCAAGCGGGCTAGATTAACCTCCATCGTAGGGCCTCTAGATGAATCATTTACCAAATGAACTTCATCGGCGACCACTATGCTGATTCCTGCAATTACTTCTGGTTTATTTCGAGATAATGAGTCCAATTTCTCTGACGTACATACGATGATATCTGCTTGATCAATTTTCTGAACCTCGCGAGCCGCATCTCCTATGGCCATACCGACCTGTAGCCCTACCGCATCCCCTAACTCTCGGAGTTCCTCGACTTTCTCGCTGGCCAAGGCTTTGAGTGGGACGATATAGATGGCGCGGCTACCCGGTTCATCGACTAACAACCTTCGCGCCATTGCCAAATATGCCACCAGACTCTTGCCTGATGCTGTAGGGATGGCAAGCAGTAGGTTACGTCCGTAAAGTGCAGCACTCATCGCCTGTGCTTGCGGGGGATAGAGGTGTTTGATACCCCACCCTTCAATCACATGTTGCTGAACCTCGGCGGGTAGGTCGAGGTCCTCAACTGCGTCTAATGACTCGGACATCAGCACACCAGTGATGTCAGAGGTCCAAAAGCCAACCGGTCACCGTTCTCCACTTGCAACAATTTCCAATTCTGAAGGTATCTCAGCATCATCCGCTGCCAATAACCTCAAGTCCGGCCCTTATTGTGGGTGGTACATGGACGACCCAGAGATGAGCGAAATTGACCGCCGGCTATCCGTCTTTGATGAAGAACCAGACCTCAATGATTGGGTCGAAGTTTTCTCAGGAGCTATGATGATGGTTATTGGTATCTACTACATCATTTATCCAGGTGAAATCATCTCTGAAGAAGTCATGAAATGGTTCGCTGCAATCGTTATTTCGGTAGGAATGGTATGGGCTGCACACGGACTAAAGGACATGGCTGTCAAGGAAGTTCGCCGATCCATAGTCATGCTAGATGCTTCAGGCAAGCAGGATTCCGTCGATTATGGTCTGATTCGCGATGTCTTGCTACATCCTAAGCAGTACCGAAGTTTCCTTCTTGAGGCTTATGAAAAGGCCTACGAAGACGGAGTATTGTCCGAGGACGAGGTTGCTGAATTGAAGACCATTCAGTCTGCACTTGGCATGACCGATGAAGAAGCCGCTGCAATCGCCACACGCGGAGCAATCAATGCAGCCCTCAAGGATGGCAGTGTTACTGAGGATGAGATGGCCCTGATTCTAGAGGCTGCCAACAAAGCAGGCCTATCTGATGAGGACTGTGAGAAGATCAAGAAGGCTCTTGAAGATGAGAAGCTGGACAGCAACGAGAAGAAGATGCTCGACGAGATTCTAGGCAAGTTGGATTAGATTCGACTACAGGAAATCTTCGGCCAAGCGCCGCGCTTTCATTCTTCTGCGTGATTCGACCAAGGCAGTTACTAGGACTAGTGAAACTCCTGCCAACATCAACCAAGTTGCAGAAGAACCCAAACCATCAGGACTTTCGATACCTTCTGGAGTAACTATGTCATCTGCATCGATACTACTGGATGGCACCCAGTTGAAATCCATCCGATCCAATCCGCAGTCACAATATGACACAGTCATGATATCTGGGAACAATGACGATTGCAATCTTCCCCATTCTGACAATTCTATATTCGCAGGACGTGTTGCCCATGTCGGATTAATCATGCCACCATATGAACCCGCTCTCTTCATCGTCCAATCGATGTGAAGCATACCTGCTTTCGGCATCTCATCAACTATCAACAATGCCTCCAAAATCAACAGATCGAGAGCAAGGGAACGACCGGCATTCAATACGAAATTCACAGATTGTTGCGGAAGTTGACCATCACTATCATGTCCGGCTCCTATTGAATTGAGATGGTTGAAAATCAATCTATCTATCGCTATTCCATCTATATCCGGCGATTGGAGTTGATACCTTCCATCACCGGTAGGTACAGCAGAATCAATCTTCAGGTCGAGTAACAATCTCTCATCCTCTAGGATGCCAAAGGTTGCTCCTAGATGTTCAGCCATGGTTGCAGTCGGAGTTCCTGGGCTGTTCACTTGCCAGATTTGCTCTAGACGCTGTTGTAACAACTCATCGATGGTCAATGCCTCGTCATCTGGCATTGCTTCAGTCCACATCATAATCGGATGAACAACACCTCCGGTAAGTACCAGAATACCTGACAAAGGAAGCATCAATCTACGGGTCATGTTCCAATTTGGTTGAACTGCGGCGCTACCGATTATTCCAACGAGTAGAATCATCCCAAAGGCTAACGAAAACAGTCCGGCTTCATCGAGTGCGATTTCCTCGTCCGCATCGCCTACCAAGGCATAACCAGAAACCCACTCAGCATCTCCAGAGAATTGATCGGGAGAACTTGGACCGATTCCCTCGTAAGTGTATCGACCTATCCAACTGTATGATTGGAATCTATCATCCATACCCGACCAACAAATGGTATATTCTCCACCTTCCATCCCTCGATATTGGTAAGTGACCGATAGAGTATCTCCATCATACGTGCTGAAAACATCTGGAGTAGGCGCATTGCGATTATCAGGCCCAGTCAAATCCGGTTCATCATGCGGTTGCTCGACTTCTACTGGAACCGCATCCCAGATGATTGCGACATTGAACAATTCGTGACTCTCTAATGGCATCCTCCAGCAATCTCGGTCATCTCCAACCAAGGCACCATCGTGCCAAATCTCAACCTCATTAGTCACTCTCGGGCTTTCCTGCGAGGAAGGTTCGTCGACATCAGCAAAAGAAGGGTTGACTGACCAAAGAATATCTAATTCCAAACTGCTGCTACCTCTTAGGTGAAGTTCCCAAGTTGCTGGTCTGTCCAACTGGAAAGATAATCTCAACTTCACTTGGTCGCCAGGATGCAATAACCTACCTTCAGAGAGGTCTAATTCCTCATCTTGCAAGGTATATGGAGAGGGTTGAGTCTGTAATCCAGAGCCTGCACCCGTTATCGTCCAATCATTCTCACTAGGACCAATCTTCAGGCTAATTTCAAGATCAGGCTGAGTCCAACCCAACACATCCTCGGTTATTCTGAGGTCTATGACCATGGAAGACAATTCGGCAGGAATCAAAGTCAATTGTTCTTGAATAGGTTGCATTTCAAATTCTAAGTCTACTACTTTGGGGCTAATGGGGCTGGCTGAACTCTCTTGACGTCCAGTCACTTCTTCTCCTGAGGGAGAATTTGACAAACTACAATCGTCATCTGAATCGCAGTTCAACAGTAATTTCCCTTGGCCATCTTCTGAGCCGAGTTCTGCTTCAACTGAAGAAAGGCATACGAGGGAACATAGGAGAAACAATACGGCAAATGGATGCCAATGCCCCGATACCCCCTTGTGCATGAGTTGGGCGGTGAAAGGTCATGATGTTAAAGCGCGGCATGAAATGGGCCCTGAGAGAACAATGCTCAATCGATGTTGACAAACATGACAAACGAACAATTGAAAACAACATTGTCGAGCCATATTCATGCAGCGGCAAACTAGCGCGGTCACAATACTGCTCTTGCTGCTTGCAATACCATTTTCTGGTTGTCTTGGAGATGATGATGACACTCCATTCGTAGAACCAGAGGAAGCCCATTGGTTACCTCCTGTGGAGGAAAGATACAATCTGAACTATACGGCAAATGATTCCTTCTCGCGAGTCTCTGTCAATGGTGCCCACGGAATTGCGAACTTGGAGAAAGGACAGTCAATTTTTGTACCAGTTCCTGAGATAACTCTCAACGACGGTGGTTCTGGAGCTAGCGGTGCAGAGGTTCATCTGGGACTTTGGCTACCCGTGATTGAGGGTTGCGACCTAAGTCTAGCAGAAGTCCCAGAAGAATGCCAAGTTCCAGTCATCAGTGAAATCGGACCTTACTATGACGATGGAGATGTGGATGCCCTTACACCAGCAGAACGCCTAGGTAGATTCCTCATCGAAAATTTCGTGCCGCATGGATATGGGGTTGCACAAGTTTCCGTTTTCGGAACCGGTGAGTCTAATCATTGCATGGACCTCATGGGACACGACGAACAGGCAGGAATCAAAGCCGCAATCGATTGGTTAGGTATGCAACCATGGTCCAACGGCAAAGTCGGAGCCATTGGCAAATCATACGATGGAAGCACCCCTTGGAATGCGGCTGCATCAGGCACGGAATATCTTGCCACAATCGTTCCAATGTCAGGGCTTATTGGTGTTCATGACCTAATGTGGAGAAACGGTAGCATGGAGGCGAGAGGGGCGATAATGCATAACGGAGTCTACGGATTCTTCGGAGTAGACGGAGATGCTGGAGACAGCGAAAACGTGTGTGAAGGATATGTAGAGGGGTACTACGCTGGACCTGCTGCTTACGTGAGTGGAGACAATCTGGCTTGGATGGGTTCTGACTACTGGCAAGAACGTCATTTCTTAGCCGATGCGCTGCAAGTCTACAACGGTTCAATCTACATCATTCATGGAATGCAAGATTGGAATGTCGATCCCCACATGGCTTTCCCAACACATCAGATGGCTATCGATGCTGGCTATGATGTCAAGGGATGGTACGGACAATGGGCGCATGATTACCCCGACAGAAAAAGCGGCCATTCCTC
>DAWL01000079.1:0-727 GCA_002505935.1 Euryarchaeota archaeon UBA226
GAGGTATGTATTTGCCAATAGTAAGTCTCCGTGCCTAGTCAAAAGTAGCCTACCTTCGTCATCATTTGGGTCATTGCGCGCATTAATTCCTCGCCCTTCCTCTGACATATTTTCTCTTGAAACTGTGCACACTCCCGAATACCCCTTTTTTTGAGCAGGATGCCAAATCGCTTCAAAGCCTTCTGGAAATTGCCAATCTTTTGGGAGTTGCTCGGGTAATGCTCGCACCTCTTGGAACATCCAGATGTCAGCATCTATACTGGAAAGAAAGTCGTCTAGACCTTTGCGAATGGCGGCTCGGATGCCGTTAAGATTCCATGTAACTACCCGCACATACCTGGCTTCAATTGGGGGTCTTTGAACGCTATTATCCAACTGGTGTAACAATTATGCTCTTGAACAGTATATAATAAATCGAGCCCTAATCCTCAGTACATGCACTGGAAAGGCATGGGGATTGGAATAATCTTCCTAATGGCATTGTTGGCAAATACGAATACTGTTTCAGCAAATAATCAAACAGATACTGAAGAATGTAATGTCACTATAGGCATCGATAGTTCGGGGATGGCTTTCGATAAGACTGATGTATCGATAGATGTAGGTGATACTGTATGTTGGATTTGGGAAAATGAGTCGATGGGGCATAATGTTGCAGAGGTAGACTCAGAAGATTCAGATGAAAGAACTTCGGGAGGAGTTTACAGTGGCGAGCCCGCTACAACCG
>DAWL01000079.1:788-7702 GCA_002505935.1 Euryarchaeota archaeon UBA226
TCCTAATGGCATTGTTGGCAAATACGAATACTGTTTCAGCAAATCAACAAACAGATACTGAAGAATGTAATGTCACTATCGGCATCGATAGTTCGGGGATGGCTTTCGATAAGACTGACGTATCGATAGATGTAGGTGATACTGTATGTTGGATTTGGGAAAATGAGTCGATGGGACATAATGTTGCAGAGGTAGATTCAGAAGATTCAGATGAAAGAACTTCGGGAGGAGTTTACAGTGGCGAGCCCGCTACAACCGTCGACTTCAGGCACACTTTCACTGAAGATGAGACATTTCACTACATTTGTGAGCCGCATGTCGCCGGCGATATGCGCGGAAAAATAACCGTGGGTGATGGCACGCCTGTACAATCGGAAGAAAGAGAAACACCAGGATTCAATATGGTGCTTGGAATCGTATCTATCGGTTGTGCTCTGATGGTCACCGTTTTCAAAGAATTGAACGGTCTTGAATAGTTCAACAACGAATCATCGTCATTATTCCATGTTTTCATGCAACTCTTTGGCGGCTCTAATCCCGCTAACGAAAGCGCCTTCAGACAGCCATTCATTGCCCGACATCCATTCACCTGCTAATACGATGTTTCTATTCAACAAAGGTTGTTCAAAATATACCCCTGGACGCCCTTCGAAGACCTCGCTCATTTGCGAAATAACCACTCGATCTAACTTCCTTTCTGAAACTAAATGGGAGCGCCACCCCGAACAACGTTCATCGAGGAAATCCTCTATTGAATCAGTGCCAGAATAGGACATAATCTGTAAATGGGAATGGGTTTGCCGGTATTTTTCAGGCATTCTTTCTGGAACTATTGAACTATTGATTATGACCATGATTTTGCGATCTGCATCCCAAATAGCGTGCGCATCTCTGAATAGTTCCTGTTCAAGCAATAAATCCCACACGTCGACCTTCAACTCGTGGGGTTCGGGTAATTCAATTTCTAACCTACTGCTATTGAGAATTTCAACAAGCGATTTTGTAGGAGTGCACAAGATTATTCCGTCTGTTTCAACTTTGATATTACCTGAAAGACGGGCCCCCCTAATCATTCCCTTCTTATCCATAATCAGGCGCAAGGCGGCAACTGGAGCCTTCGTCTGAACTTCAAGAGAATCCATTGCCGTAAGGAATCTACCAGATACCTCGGCCCACCCCCCTAATGGAAGGAAGAGGTTTTTACCACGTAATGTTGCTATGATATCTGGCAAATGAAAGGAAAGGTTACATCTCTGCTCAGGCATCATCCATGTAGTAATTATACTCAAACATTCAATAGTATCAGTAAATGCCTTAGATTTCTTTTCTAACCAATCTTCAAGTAATTGGTCTGGATGTTTCTTCAATTCAGAACTTAGATGCCTTGCTAATGACCTCATTCTGCGTTTTTCGGATGCGTCTAGATGGTATTGGTTCAATGCCTCTGGAGTTAATGGTAATCGGCGCATTGTTCCGTTGCGTATCATATTCATTCGACGGGCATCGATTCTCCTTTTGGCGATCGAGACTTTACTGGATTTCTTCAACCAATCTTGTACCTCTCCCGCACCCCGTAAGAAGTGAGGGCCGGGTTCCAATATCCATCCCTCTTGTTCAACACTAGTGCCCCTGCCACCCAAAATGGGTGATGCATCAACAATCGCTACGTCATGACCCAATCGGCAAGATTCGAGAGCGGCCCCCATACCAGCCAACCCTGCGCCGACAATCAGTATCCTCGCCACACCCTAGCCGAACAGGTCTTCGCTGAGAAGACCTCCGATGCCGAAATATGCCACTACGATGCATTCATCGACAAGATGCTTCTCGAGGAGTTGTGGTTAGAGACGAAGAGCGATTGCCACATGACCGTGGTCATCTCCTATGGGATAGTGGAATGGCAACGCCGCGTCTGATAGAAAGTATGGATCGCTGGATTGAAAATCTCCTCTTGGACGATGGGCAAAGTATGGTTCCGAATACTGGCGAGCATACCGTCGCGAAATTGTTCTGTAAATCCGAAGGCGTGTTGGCGGGTAGAGATGTTGTAAGGCGCCTTCTAGAAAAATATGGGATTGAGACAACTTGGTATGTCGAAGATGGTGGCAAAATCAACTTAGGTATATTAGCTGAATTGAAAGGGGCGAAAGATACTTTGCTCGCTCTTGAAAGAACCATTCTTAATATTCTAGCCAGATTATCTGGGATTGCCAGTAATACTGCGAAATGGGTGGATGTTGCTTGTTGTCAGGTTGCTTGTACGCGCAAAACTACTTGGGGGCTATTAGACAAATGGGCAGTACATCTTGGAGGGGGATTGACTCATCGATTGGACAAAAATGATGCATTGATGTTGAAAGAAAATGATCTTGTGAGTATGGATTCTATCGAGAGTGCTTTGTCATCAATCGACCCACAAGAATGGGGGTTTGTGGAAATAGAGGTGCGTACTGTCGAGCAGGCAATAAGTGCCGCGAATTCTTGGAAACACGACGATTGTCTGGTGATTATGTTGGATAATATGGCTCTAGATGAGCAAGTGGTTGTGAAAGATGCGCTATCCGCAGATAACCTGATTCTAGAGGCTAGCGGGGGAATTAGCATAGAGAATCTTGGCTCATTCACGAGTGTTGATGTAATCTCCGCCAGTGCCCTAAATCAAGGCGTGCCGCACCTAGATATGTCGATTATTTTCGAGGGGGTGGATTAATGGAACATGCAGCAGATTCAACTCACCCTCGATATAACTCTCTGTTGAAAAGGAAAATGATAGAGGATGCCGCCAAAATAGGGATGTTGGCTGATTCAGCATTAATCGCCCATGGGCGCGGAGAGGCTTTCGATTACCTCATTGGTGAACGAACGATTGAGAGTGCGATGGACGCAACCAAAGAAGCCGCTGCCAGGCTTTGTGCTGCAGAAAGGCCTGTTATTTCATTGAATGGAAATGTCATGGCACTAGCCGCAAAACCATTACTGCGTTGTGCAGCAGTAATTGGGGCCGATGTGGAAGTGAATATTTTCTACAGAACTCCAGAGAGAATGAAAGTGTTGATGGAATATCTGAAAGATGCACACGTCGAAATTGCAGATCAAACGCCACCTGAATTTGATGCAGAGGTTTGGCAAAAGATGGTGGTCGAGGTTCGATTGCTTGGAAATTCTCCCGATGGTAGAATCCCTGGCCTAGAAGGGCCGCGCGCTAATTGTCACTCGGATGGAATTTTGGCTTCGGATGTCATTCTAGTTCCTCTGGAAGATGGCGACCGTTGTGAAGCATTGGTGGAAATGGGGAAGGATGTTATCGTCGTCGATTTGAACCCCTTGTCTAGGAGTGCAAAGATGGCTAAAGTAACTGTAGTAGATGAGTTATGTAGGTTCGCGGAAAATTTGTACGTCTCATGCCTTAACCCCGCGTCACCGAATGATAATTGGGACAATCCGAAAATCCTGCAAACTGCTTTGGAGGAAATTATTGCCGGCGCTGTAGAAAGTGCCTGAACATGCCTTTGGGGGAAATCTTCACGTTTCCAATTTGGCTAAAACTCGGCCAATTATTGCAGAGCCAACTTCAGATGTAGTCGCACTACCCCCTAGATCATAAGTTAGCAAAGTACCCTCGGAGATATGTTCTGCAACCGATTCGTCAATGCACCGAGCAACTCGCAATGCTTCTTCATCATCGTTCCTGTGCCCCAACCATTCTAGCATCATTTGTACTGAATTGATTGTAGCAATTGGGTTCACCTTGTTCTTACCAGCATGTTTCGGTGAAGAGCCGTGAACCGGCTCAAAGAATGCGTGTTCGTCACCAATATTTCCACTGGCCGCCATTCCCATGCCCCCTTGCAGAACGCTGCCGAGATCAGTTGCTATGTCGCCAAACATGTTTGAAGTGACAACTACATCGAACCACTCTGGATTTCTTACAAGCCACATTGTGAATGCGTCTATGTACGCATAATCTACCTCAAGATCATCCCAATCAGCAGATTTCTCATCAAAGATTGAACGGAATAATTGACAACCACGAGTGACATTCGACTTGTCAACACAAGTCAATTTGCTGACTCCGGAAGGATTGCCGTTACGCAAGGAGACCAGTCTGCGAGCGAAGTCGATGACCCTTTCACTTCCCGCTCTTGAAATCGGGCGGGGGTCCCATGCAACGTCTCCATTCATACCTGGGAAATCCATTTTCGGTGGTTCGTATTCCTCTCCACCTTGGGCTTTGAGAGCCGAGCGGTGCAGCAAACTGTGGTACAATCCTTCGGTGTTTTCACGGACAATAACCATGTCTACTTTGCTCGCTTGCCAAACCTGTTGGAAATCTCCGTGCACTTTGTGTCTAACTCCTTCATAGAGTTTGATCGGCCTTACGTTAGCGTAGAGGTCTAGCCCTCCGCGAAGTCCCAAAACAACTTGTCCGCCCGCTAAATCTCCATTTTCACAAACAGCGTCTGGCCAACCGATAGCACCCAACAATATCGCGTCAGCCTCGTCACGACACTTCTCAAAAGAGCCATCGGGCCATTCTTTACCTGTTTCAAGAAAATATTGACCTCCGCAGGGAATTAGTATCTGCTCAAAATTCAATGATGTTGATGATGAAATTGCTGTCAACAAAGATTGTGCCTCTGCCATAACTTCCCTACCGGTGCCGTCGCCCGGAAGAATGGCAATACGGTATGAGGACATAGATTGGGGCACGGGCATATCATACATGAACGCGACGATTGTACACTGTCTACCCACATTGCGCGTCAATGTTGAAAATTAAATCCAAAATGGCGTGATTTGCAGAGTTAGAAGGGATAGAGTTCATCAACCCCCACGGCGGAGGTCGGAGAAGTGAGTGACCGAGAGAAGAGGGAGGCTGAAGAGGCTGGCTTCGATACTGGACCGTTACCAGAGGTCCTTGAACGGTTATGTGATGCTATGCAGGGCGTCGACCCAGATTGGAGGCTTGAAGAATGGTTGATCAACATCGCCGAAGAAGAGATATCTTTGCTAAAGATGGATATTGAACGAGAGAGGTTGAGGTTAGAGCAGCGTATGCACAGAGTAGAATCTATTGCAAAAAGAATTGAGCCCGAAGAAGTGGTCGAGCAAGGGCAGCGGAATCTGTTCGATTGCTTTGATCTTGTCAAACCTCCTGTAAGTGAGCCGCACGTTGGGGCTGTAGATTTAGACGGTAGTGAAGAGCCGCATCCTGCCAAGGCATTGTTGAGTTACCTACCGGGTGAAATCGGGGATGATCCATTACTAGCCGTTGTTGCTCAACTAATTTTGTTAGAGATGAATGCTCTGATGGATGCGGGTTTAGAAGTAGTGCCGCTAAGTGAAATCTTGAGAGTGATGAATGAGCGAGGCATTGGAGAAGATGAAGTGGATGAGGCTATCGATCATCTGTTACTAACCAGCGCAATTCACGAAATTGATGATGACTGTTTTATTCCCGATGAATGAATATCTTCACACCGTTCCCTATATGAGTACCACACTAGAGGGAAAATTGTGAGCGAGGGCAACATGAAGGCCATTCTCGTGGCCGGAGGAGAGGGTAGTAGACTGCTTCCATTTACTAGATACACTCACAAGACATTGCTTCCATTGTTTGAACGGCCGGTTATTGACTATGCATTGGGGACGATTAGAAGAGCGGGCATTCAAGATATTACAATAATCGGCAACAGATTCATCGGACAAATTGCAAAACACGTTGGGACTGGGCTCAAGGATGAAAATATTCACTATGTCATCGAAGAAGAGCCGAGAGGTATTGGTCACGCATTGAATCTAGCAAGGCCGCATGTAGAGGGGGCTCGGCTATTGATTTATTTTTCAGACAATATTACCAGTACCGAATTGGTCGATGAAGTGAAGCAATGGAAGGAATCGAGTGAGGCCCCTGGTGCTTTCTTGTTGGGAAGAACTGTGGAGGTCCCTAACGCGTTCGGGGTAGGGAAATTCGATGAGGTAGGGAATCTTGTTGACATTATGGAAAAGCCTGCTAACCCTCCAAGTAATGTTGCAATTGGTGGGATATATCTGTTCGATGAAAATTTTTGGGGATTATTGGATGAAGAGATGGAAAAGGTAGGTAGTGAATTTTCGATAACTGATGTCAACAAAAGATATCTGCAGATGGATAAGATCACTTTGAAAAATCTCGAGGAGGATGTTTGGCTAGATTGTGGAACCCCCGATAACCTCCTTGAGGCTGCAAAGTACGCGCGTGAGGGGGTTTTGAACCCCATGCCTTGCAATTACAAAAAGGGCGATTCTAGAATTGGTTGGGCTGAATAATGAAAGTAGGAATCATCGGAGCCGGCATAGTTGGTGGCGCTATCGAGCATTGGTTCTCAAATGTGCATGAATTGTTCATTCATGATCCGCTAAGAGGCACTTCTCTATCTGATGTCACTGATAATGTGAATATGGCATACGTTGCAGTCCCCACGCCTCCAAACGAAGAAGGGGGTTGTGATACAAGTATAGTTGAATCAATCCTTAGAGAGTTACCCAATGGATTTATGGTAGTAATCAAGAGTACCGTTGTTCCAGGCACTACTGAGTTGTTTCAGCAAACATTTCCCGAACTAAAAATTGCATACTCACCAGAATTTTTGGTAGAAAGAAGGCACTTAGAAGATTTCGGCAACCAGGATATTTTGGTCTGCGGAACGCATCACCAAGATCTGGCAGAAATGGTATTTGCGCAACATAAAGAAGCTGGAGTATTGAAGGGGGAGCAAACATTTCACGTCTCTCCAACACAAGCAGAATTGGTGAAATATTCTAAGAACACATTCTATGCTTTGAAAGTAATTTTTGCCAACCAGATGTATGATATCTGTAAAGCATTAGATGAAGATTGGTACACTGTGAAAGATGTGATTACGGCTGAACAA
>DAWL01000079.1:8071-12506 GCA_002505935.1 Euryarchaeota archaeon UBA226
GGGTTTGGAGGTAAATGTTTACCAAAGGATAGTCAAGCACTAGCTGTTCTAGCAGAAAAATTAGGTGTCAAATATCAGTTGATGGATGCCCTCCAAAACGATAATCAAAATCTTCGTTCAATCAAAACTGGCAAACCATCAGATGTGGAAACCATGGATGATTGATTATAACGCGTGGATTTCCAACTGTTCTAGATCAATGATTTGCAGGGCTGATTCGTGTGTCGCTTCAAGGTCGACAGGGCATGCCGCTCCTTCTTCAAATGCTGCTGCCCAAGTCTCCGCACACACACACCAACGATCTCCAGCTACAAGTCCTGGAAATCCAAATTGGGGAGCCGGGGTCATCAAATCATTACCTTTTGACCTAGCAAATTGAAGGAATACATCGGTGACGATGCAGCAAACCACATGTCTTCCTAAATCTGAATTGTCGGTATTACAACATCCGTCCCTGAACCAGCCGGTCAGAGGCTTGGTGGAACATTCCGCTAGGGGGCCGCCAAGTACATTGATTGAGGGGTGCATGCTTCTCCGAAGTTGAAGTGTGGGATGAGTTTTACCTTGTCGTTTCGTCATATCCTTCAGGCGATTTGCTCATAGGTGATGCCACTACTCGGATGCACAATGCTTCCCGACACCCTGCACAAGTTGCCTCAGGCCGAGCGCTTCGCTTACGCAAAATTGCTTGCGTTCATTACCAGAATCGACAATGAATTATCCATTGATGAAATGGCTATGTTTGAACAGCGACTTGGTACTGCACTACTTTCTCCAGGACAGAGAAAGGAAATCCGTGCCGCCCTGAAAAGCCCACCTCCATTAGAAGAGGCATTGAAAGGACTAGGTAAGGAATCTGGTCGGCTAGCACTGAGAGATGCCGTATTGATGTCGGCGGCTGATGGGCACGTAGATGAAGATGAAAAAGCAGCCCTATTGAAAATCGCATCTCATCTTGGAATGGATTCCGGTGTTGTAGAGAGCCTCCTGCAATGGGTAGTTAGGGGTTATTCTTGGATGCAAGAAGGATATGATATCCTTAATGGGTGAAGGGGTTGGCTTGCTGCCCGATTTGCTCGAAACGCTTGATGTTGAAGAGAAAAAGGGCGTTCTTGCACTATTGACTTTGGTATGTGCTTCAGATGGGGAGTTAGTACGGGAAGAGATGGCTGCTCTAGAAGCAAAAATGGGACAAGCCCTGATGCATCCCGAAAATAGACGCGAAATTAGACAGATGTTGAGGCGACCTCCGATTATTGAGGAGGTTATTGCAGAAATGGATGAAAATAGCCTAAGGTTGGCGATTAGAGATGCCGTATTAATCGCTGCTTCTGATGGCGAGTATCATGAAAAGGAATTGGTATTGATAAAGAAAATAATTTCCGCTGCGGGACTCGAAAATCGCGTTATTGATGAGTTGACATCTTGGGTAGACGAGCTTTGGAAAATTCAGGCAAAGGGTAGAGCCATAGTTGGAGTTTCCTTGCCTGGAGATGAGAGGGTGTTGAGTTCGCGCTAAATCGCGTGCGTAATCGCGTGCGTAGCATTCAAACGGAGGACTCTCCCCGTTGCGGCCGGTGGGTGTTTGCGTCCGGATGGGGTAAGTGGCTGGTATGCTCGATTAGATCGGGTAGAAAGTGACAGAGTTGTGCAGATGAACACATGGCTGGAAGCTTGGTCAAAATCTTTGGAGCAGGGGGTTCCTGTAGCCGCCATATTACCTGAAGGATGGCCCACTCTACCTGCGGCTTTGCTTGCAGATGCAGGTCACGTGCTCGACCAATTGCTAGCTAGGCACGATGCTGAGCAAGATGGGCGGAGTCCAAGGGGCGCTCATGCGATTCCTGTCAAAGTAGTGGATTCAATCATTGGTGATGAAATGCAATCTCCTGCGATTTCAGCAAAGAATGAACCGGATCAGAAATTGATGGCTCTCGATGCGCTGCCTCCGGGTTTCAGAGACCGATTGAAAGAATTAGCAATCGATGTTGCAGATGAAACTGAAGGGGATGAATTAGTTGAGGATGAAGAGTTAATGCGGGAGGTGTCTAATTCACACCGTACGATCTCAGGAATTCCTTTGCCATTTGCAGACCCCGCTTGTGGGGCTGGAGTATTCGCTTCACGATTGATGAAGAAGCATGCTGATTATTGGAATGTGCTTGACAACAAGGAGAAGATGTTGGAAGATACTCGAAGGTTGTTTTCTTCAATTCAGTTGCTCGATATTGATGCTGTGGCCGTTGATATCTGTAGGAAGAGATTGGTGTTGGAAGCACGTAAACTATCTTTGAGTGGTGAAGAAAGCCACATGATTTCTCCTAAAGAAATGCAAGAAGTGGTAGAATCTATCGTACGTGAAGGAGATACTTTGCAAGAAAATTGGCCGTGGGAAAAATCTCCGCGGATTTGTTGTATCAACCCACCTTGGTTGAGAATAAAGGACCGTTTCAGAGGACACCCAGAAGGGTCTACATTGAGGAAAGAACTTGGTAAAGCTCTACGTTCCTGTGTAAACGAAGATGGTAATCCAAGATTCTCTACAATGCGTGGAAATGTCAACCTATACCGTTTGTTTATCGAAAGAGGTCTGCAGATAATCCAAGAAGGCGGTAGTCTTCGAGCTGTTGCACCAGATAGCCTACTTAGAGAGCAAAGCAGTGCCCCTCTAAGGCGTCTTATGGTTGAAGAAAACTGTTGGAAGGAATTGTGGTGTATTGAAGAAGGGAATCAAATCTATCCCGGTATTGCTCAAGGAGTGCTGATTATCTCACTTCAAAAGGGCGGACATACTGAAGAAATAATCTCGATTGGGCCTGTGGAAAGAAGAGACCTTCTCTCCGAACAGGGGGGTATTAACAGCCGCGTCCCAAGAATAACCATCGCTAGAGAAAGATGGAAAAATTGGACAAAGGGAACGTGGGCCATCCCACGTTTGCCGCGTGATCCAAATGAGAGAATTAGAGTATTGAGTGTGATTGATGAATTGGCTAAGAGGCCAAGATTGTCTGACCCCGGTAATGATTTGGCAGCTGACGGAGTTACCGCGAGGATTCGAGTAGGGGAAATTGACCAGACTTCCTTCTCTCATGCCATTAAGGCTTGGAAAAAATCAAACAAGGCAGTTCCATTTGTACGCGGTGCTCACTTCTCTAGTGATGAAAATGGACGAGTTACAATCAGGCACCCTGCTTTCGGAGATATTGAAGGAGAAAGAGAGCAGGCCATGTGGGCTGGAGACCTGCCAAAAAATCCGCGGCCAAGATTAGCTTGTCAAGCCATTGTCAACTCCCATCAGAAACGTAGGTTGCGATGGGCAGTCATGCCAGAAGGTTGCGTACTCGGGAATAGTGTGAATCATCTTCAACTGCCTGACGCTGTAGAGAAAAGGTTGATCAAAAAACATGGTGATTTGCAACATGGGCTTGAATGGATTTGTGAGCAACTGAATGACCCACGCCTTGACGCTTGGGCGAAGGCTTGGGCTGCAAACAATAACGTGAATAATTATGAATTGGAAACTTTACCACTATCCCTAATGGATGGAAGTGCTATTTCGGCTTGAGAAGTATATTCCTCTAGAGTTCATATTGTAGTGATTCTTGGGTGGCCTTTATTATCCGCACCTACATGGGAAGAACGTCAGTGTTAACGTAACCGCAGGTGAATGACAAATGGGGATTAATCCAAAGATCGGCATAACAGGTCTCCCAAGGAGTGGGAAGAGTGCTGTCATGGAAAAAGTCGTAAACATGCTTGACGATGAATTGCGTCGCGATGCTATGAGTCGTGGACTCGATTTAGATTCTCTAACTTTCATCGGTGGGATGAGGACAAAGCCATTGACAGAAAATGGTGAGCGTGTTGGTTACAAGTGCATGAACATCAGGACTGGTGAAGAAGGGGTTTTGGCTCACAAGAACATTGATTCTCGGCTTAGAATAATGGGTTACGGTATCGATACAACTGCTTTGGAGGAAGTTGGCGTGCCAGCAATTGAATTTGCAAAGGAAGAATGTGACATCATTGTAATTGATGAAATCGGGAAATTTGCAGTCGAGTCGGAAGAATTTGTTCAAGCGGTTAGATCCGCATTGGAAGAAGATAAGCCCACAATAATGACTCTGCACAAAAAGAGTCGGCATCCTTTGCTTCAAGATATTCGAAGAAGGGATGATTCAAGAATTTTGGAAGTTACTCCGGTCAATAGAGCATTGCTACCATATAAGATTCACAAATTAATGCATGAATCATTCTGAGCCGTTGACTTCATTGTCATGTTCTTCTTCGGAGAAGGTATGGATAACCCCGCGCTGGTGGCGCGCCGTGTTCTGTTTGGAGGTGGAATCGGGTTACTTCTTGTTGCATTTCTATCGCTAAGGGAAGGGCGCTTACCGCTTGAGGCAAACATTGGATGGTCAGTCGTAATTGCTGG
>DAWL01000163.1:0-390 GCA_002505935.1 Euryarchaeota archaeon UBA226
GGCGGCCCTGCCGGTGGAGGAGCGTTCATTTCTCCGAATGCATCGGCAAGCCTGTTGCCTATTGCTTGAGCAATCGGGTCATCATCTTCCATGCGAACGCCGTTCGGCCATCGAGGGTTCACTCTTCAATCAATTGGCAAGAAGAGTACTCAGAAAGAGTCATTCATGGAGGCGCTACATGCAGGTTTGATGCTGGTTGGGGTGCTGGTCAATCCTGACGCTGGCCTAGGTGGCCGACTTGGCTTCAAGGGTAGCGATGGTCGTGCCAAAGAGGCGCGTGAAGCAGGAGCGAAAGACCGCGCTGGGCCGCGCATGAATACCACGATTCAGAGATTGCAAGAATTGTCGGAATTGCGAAATCTGGAACTCGACTTTCTTGTTGCTCATGGA
>DAWL01000163.1:769-4144 GCA_002505935.1 Euryarchaeota archaeon UBA226
TCTGGAGAGACCGGGCCTGAAGATACCAGCACAGTTGTTGGAGATTTCCTAGAAAGAGAAGTAGATCTGATTCTCTATGCTGGAGGAGATGGTACCACCCGAGATATCGTTTCATCCCTTGGAGAATCCCGTACTCCCATAGTTGGTGTTCCAGGTGGAGTGAAGATGCACAGCGGTTGCTTCGCGGCAACACCACGCGCCGCAGCCGAAGTTGTCAACGCATACCACTTGGGAGAATTATTGCTAGCAAATACCGAGGTCATGGACCTCGACGAAGAAGTGTACAGGCAGGGTGAATGGAGAGTCAGAATGTACGGTGAAGCGATGACTCCGGCAAGTCCACGTTGGATGCAAGGAGCGAAAGAACAGGTTGAGTCTGCTTCTGAGGAAGAAGTTCTAGAGGGGTTGGCCGAACACATTGAAGATTTGAGAAAAGAGGATGAAGACCTATTGATTATCTGGGGTTCTGGGGGTACTTTACGAACCCTTGCGGAAATGAATGGCTTGCAAGCAACCTTGTTGGGGATAGACATCTCAATTGGAGAGGAATTACACAATGATCTGAACGAGTCTCAGATACTAGAAGTCCTAGAACAACATGACGGAACAAGGCTACTATTGCTCAGTCCAATGGGTGGACAGGGGTTCCTCATTGGAAGAGGAAATCTACAGATTTCACCTGAAGTCATACGCCAAGTTGGATTAGACAATATTCTGGGAATAATTACGCCATCGAAGTTGCTGACCGTTAATTCGTTGCGAATCGATACTGGAGATGAAGAATTGGATGCCGAATTCCTGCAGCGTAAATATCTGAAGATGCTACAAGGGTTCAGGACCACTCGTATAATGCGAGTAGCAGAAGATTAACTCTGACAAATTCAATGATACTGAGAGTAAAATATCATGAAATTATGCAAACGGTTGGTGATTACCTGAAAGCTACAACGAGACACTATTTGTTAGAGTTCTGGTTATTCATCTCGGCTTTTGGAATAATGTTCGCAGTATTATCTTGGATGCAAGAATCAGAACTGCTACCCGGTACCGAAACTATGGGTCCGTGGAAGGGAGTCTTGGCAGTAGGAACCGGAGCGATTCTCTATTGGACAGTAGCGCGCAACATGACCGGTGGGCCGGGAGTTAAATCCGAAGAGAACAACTGAATTGAACTCATTACTGTCCGCTTGCGGCCTTCAACAATCCGAGGAATGGCGGGCTAGGTCTTCCAGGACGAGACTTGAATTCGGGATGATATTGTGTGGCTACGAAATATGGGTGATTGTCCAACTCAAATATCTCACATCTCTGACCGCTGTCATCCTTTCCAACGAACTTCAGACCCTTCGCTTCAATATCTTCAATCAGTGCGGGATTGACTTCGTATCGATGGCGATGTCTTTCGTCGACATGTCCTGCACCATCATAGAGTCTACGAGTTGCGCAATCTTCGACTTGGAAGAGAGTTGGTCGGCTGCCTAATCGCATAGTTCCACCTAGATGGGTCTTGGAAATCTCAGGCATGAAAACAACAACTGGGTGGGGTGTCGCTTCATCGAACTCTGTTGAGTTAGCGCCTTGCCAACCCAAGACACTGCGGCAGAATTCAATGACTGCAACTTGTAATCCGAGACAGACTCCGAGATATGGGATATTATTTTCTCGAGCATGTCCCGCTGCGAGAATCTTACCTTCGATTCCACGGTCACCAAAGCCGCCTGGAACGAGGATTCCGTCTGCCTTGTTGAGAAGGCTCCACGCTTCGTTATCCTTGTTGGGTGAATCCTCAAGATCAGATGCTTCAATCCAGTCGATTACTAGTTTACGACCCACCTCAAAAGAAGAATGCTGCAAGGCTTTGATTACACTCAGATAGGAATCTGACAAGCCCGTATACTTGCCCACCATTGCGATGTGAACTTCCTCGGACAGGCCATCGACCCTGTCGGCCATCTGCGCCCACGAATCGAGCAGAGGGCGCTGTTCAGGCAATTCGAAACCTAATCTTGTAGCGAGCATCTGGCTAACGCCTTGTTCCTCCAACAACAATGGAACGCGATAGATATTCGAAACATCGTGAGCCGAGAGTACTGCTTCCGAAGATACATGGCAGAACAAGGCCAATTTGTCGCGCACATCGTCTTCAAGTGGCCTTTCACTACGACAGACCAGCATGTCTGGAGTTATTCCAAGGCTGCGCAATTCCTTGACTGTATGCTGAGTAGGTTTGGTTTTCTGTTCTCCAACCACTCCGATAACTGGAACCAATGAAACGTGGACAAAGCAGACGTTTTCAGGACCAACTCGGAATTGGAATTGGCGCAATGCTTCGATGAATGGTGCAGATTCGATGTCCCCTACTGTTCCTCCCAATTCGATGACGCAAACATCTGGCTTTGCCCCACTATCGTCTGAAGGACGCGCTGCAACCTCCTCTATCCAATCTTGAACTGCATCGGTAATGTGGGGGATGACTTGCACAGTTTTGCCGAGATAGTCTCCTCTCCTTTCTGCCTCGATGACTTTGGAGTATACTTTGCCGGTAGTCAAATTGTTGTCCCTTGTCAGGTTGACATCGAGGAAGCGCTCATAATTACCCAAATCCAGATCAACCTCTCCACCATCATCGAGAACGAATACTTCGCCGTGTTCAAACGGTGACATCGTACCCGCGTCAGTATTCAGATAGGGGTCAATCTTGATTGCCGTAGGACGCAAACCAGCGCTCTTCAGAAGCACTCCGAGACTGGAAGCTGTCACCCCTTTTCCAAGGCCGCTGAGGACACCGCCAGAGACAATGACGTACTTCATATCACATCAACGGGATATGGAGCCGGCATATGCCGTACATCAAGATTCTCATCATTCGAAGTCGAGAACTACCTTACCGCAATCACCTGTTAGCATCAAAGCGATGGCTTCCTTGTAATCGGTCCAAGACATCCGATGAGTCAATACTGATTCAATATCGAGTTTGTTTTCAACCAATAGATCCTGCATAGTATCCCATGTTGACCACATCCTTCTACCGTTTATTCCTTTGACGTGTAAATAGCGGAAGACAATTTCATTGATTGGCACTTTGGGCTCGCTACCATAAACTCCCAAGATGTTGAGGTAACCTCCCATGCGCGTGCTCTTGATCGCATTGGATAATGCTGCGGCTGCTCCGCTGAATTCACATGAATTGTCAACTCCCACACCATCGGTTGCTTTGAGAATCTCTTCCACTACATCATCGCCTTTACCTAATACTAAATCGGCCCCTAATTTTCTGGCGATATCCATACGATACGAGTTATCCCAATCTGTTGCTATGACTTTGCTGGCCCCCATTCTCTTGGCCACATCTACGGCGAACAAGCCGATTGGCCC
>DAWL01000142.1:0-751 GCA_002505935.1 Euryarchaeota archaeon UBA226
CCGTATTCGGACCAGATGAGAGGAATTGCTGCGAGGCCAATCAATAGGATACAGTAGATTTTCGATTCGAATAAGGTTCTCTCAGCGCCCTTGGCATCAGGCATCATTGGAACTCCTACCTTGCCATATTCTCCATGACGGTAAAGTGCCAAGGCCCAGAAATGTGGCGGAGTCCATAGGAAGATGAGTAAGAACAACATCCACGGAATCGGAGAACCAAGGTCGAGAGGATTGTATCCTCCAAGCGTACTTGCCGCCGCCGCCGCCCAACCTATCAGTGGCGGAGTAGCACCCGCTATTCCTCCAATCACGATGTTTTGAGGTGTTCTTCGCTTGAGCCATATGGTATAGATGAAAACGTAGAACAGTACTGAGAAGCCAGTCCAAAATCCGGCTTTCCAGTGTACTTGCCATAATGCTGCAGTTCCAAGAATCGAGATTATGATTCCAAACACCAAGGCGTGGCGTCCAGATACCCAGCCACTTGGCACCGGTCTTTTGTCCGTCCTCCTCATGCCCTTGTCTATATCTTGATCAAACCACATATTGATGGAGTTTGAACCACCTGCTGACAGGGTTCCTCCAAGCACAACCCAGCCACAAGTTACCAAGGTATCCAACCAGGTTCTGCCTCCACCTTCAATCACTCCTTTGCGGTCTAGGAGGTCATGCACCAGTACAGCACATATTGCGGTAATCTGTAGCAATACGATGACTCTTAGTTTCATCAAGCGCATCCAGATGACCAGTA
>DAWL01000142.1:1135-2881 GCA_002505935.1 Euryarchaeota archaeon UBA226
ACTCTGCAGATTAGCAATGCCGTCATTATTGCCAAGAAAGAAGCGACACCAAATATCAGATGTAAAAGCGATAGTAATTCGATGAATCCCTCTGCTCCTGCGGTAATGATGTAGACTCCACCAATGAGTACATTCAGCAGCCACATTCCAGTGCCCGCTTCCACGAATCTGGTCAAGACTTCACCACGACCCGTCTCTCTTACCAACTCGCGCATTCTTACTGAGCCCCACATCAATGCTCCACCAACCACCAATGCTCCAAGGCGGTGCACCATCTGTACCAATTCTCCCATCTGTTCCATCGAAGGAAACCACTGCCCTTGACATAATGGCCAGCCACTGGTGAATCCTGTGCTACAACCCTTGTTGTATTCTCCACCAGCAGTAGAAGCAACCCAAGCTCCGAGGATAAGCAGGAAGAGAACCGCTCCAGTCAACAATCTCAATCTTGGAATAACAGATAGTGCGTGTTCAGGAGTTATGTCATTGACTCGATTCAATCCTCTGGTTCTGGCTTGCCACAACAACCATTGCCAGATGAATACGGAGATCCAACATACTGCTAGAGTCAAATGCAGCGCAACTGACCAGTCTGCATTATCGAACTTGACCGTAATGTATCCTGCTATTGCTTGAAGAATCAGCAATATGCCACCAGCAAATGCGAGGCCAACCATGTCTTCGCCTAGTTCGTTTCTTCGTTTGCGTACATGCAACCAGTTCAATAGTACTGGAATCGCCACTATTCCGGCGAGTAGACGATGTAACCATTCGATGAATATCTGGAAACCGGTGTAAGTATGATCTGGATCGTAATCATGACGGGAATCTGCTTCCTCAGGATTATCACCCCACCATTCAAGTTGTTCTTCTGCTGAAACAAAAGGATGTATCTTACCGAAACAAGTCGGCCACTCAGGACAACTTTCGCCAGCATCGTTGATTCGAATCGAGCCGCCGATGATGAGAATCAGTAGGCCGGTGACCATTAGCGCCAGAGGAAGACGAGACATTGGGTCTGCAGTGCCTGAACCCCTCATCGATGAGTGCTTGGGATGGTTATTCATCAACATATGCCAATGAGTCTGAGCCATGGCTTGGGCGATGGGTTCAATAGAGGGTCGCTGGTCGGCGGGACAGCGTTCTTAGAACGTTGGTGAGTATCATGGTAGAACCAGCACGCCAGCACACCCGCTTTGAAAGAGCCCGAATCATCGGCGCAAGAGCCCTTCAGATTGGAATGGGCGCTCCATTGAATGTCTCTGAAGATATCTTGAGAGAGGCTTTCAAGGATGAATTGATCTCCTTGTTCGGTGTCGAAGAAGCGAATGTAAGATTCGTTCTCGATCCGTTGAAGATTGCTCTTTACGAATATGAAAACAATTTGATTCCAATCGATGTTGACCCGCACGATGATTGATCATCCGCTGGTAAATCCATAGAAATCAGAATCTTCCAGTTCTGGTAGAGCATCGCGTTTGACCAGAATAGACCTAACTTGCCACAGGTCAGTGAAGATTCTTGCTTTGGTTGTTGCATCTAGATAATCTACGCCGGATGAACCACCAGTACCAACTCTTCTACCTATCATTCGTTCTACCATTCTCGCGTGATGGTGTCTGAAAAGGAGTAACTGCTGTTCCATTTCCACCATTTTGTCGATCAACTTACGGGGCCATGCCAACAATGGTAACTCGCGATAAGATTCGATGAATAATAATCCAGCACGCTGCCGCATTATGTTTC
>DAWL01000142.1:3162-4573 GCA_002505935.1 Euryarchaeota archaeon UBA226
ATTCGATGAATAACAATCCAGCACGTTGTCGCATTATGTTACCTCCTGGAAGTAGGAATTCACGAGCCGCCTCAAGTGATGAAGCGAATCTTTCAGCCATCTTTTCAATACCAGGAGTGCCTAGTTTCCTGTGCCTCTCCAATGCCTCTTCGTCATGTGCTTGCATTGCAGCTAAGTGCCCTTCAATGAAACTCCTGACCGCTTCTTCATCACCTTGGTCACCAGAGGAGGAACCGTTTATTGGAGTTCTAGAGAGCCAATTCATCATCACTTCTACCAGTGTCTCCTGCTCTGAGAGGTCCTGTAGCCACTGCCATGATTTGCGTCCATCTTCGGATTCATCAGCCAATTTCTTGAAATGAGCCAATGGATCCATTCCTCCTGGGCGGTGTACTTTGTCTAGACCGAGGATAATCTCCAAACCTCTCATCTGGAACGATTCAAATCCAGAGGCGGTACCAAGTTCATCTCTGAAGGCGAGGAATCCTTGCGGGCTTAGTGTCTCCATCACTTTCCATTGTGATTGCATTAATTTGAGAATCTCCGTACTTCTCTCCAAGTGGTGAACTATCAAAGGAATAGATTGTTCTTCGACGTTTTCACTAGCTAGTAGGTTTCTTGCTTCGCTCAATTGGTTTAGAACCAACTTGAACCACAATTCAAAGGATTGGTGGACTATGATGAAGTGTAGTTCATCAGCACTAATGTCTCTTCTTCCCGCATTGCCTCCATCCTGTAGTTGCAGTAGTTCTGCAAGATGAAGATACTCGGAATAGGTGATGCGTTGCTCTGCCATGATACCCGCTGTAGTAGGGCGTCCATGAGCCTTGCCTTTCAGGAGAGAATCGTCTCAAGGCAATCTTTGTCTAGTGCTCTACGTATTGAACGTGCAATCCTGCGACCAGTAGACATTCTCCATTCGTTGATATCAGAATATGGAGAACCACCAACGAATGGGTTTGAACCAGCGACGATTCGTGCGCTTATTTCAAAGACCTTGAATTCGAGTTGGTCGGTCACAATGGTCTCTAGACAGAATGGCCCAATCATGCCTCTTGATTCTTCTTCTAATTCGAATGAGGCCGCAACAGTTCCTTCTGCAAGACGGAATGCTTCAGGCAATAGACTCTCTCGCAGTACCACGGGTTGGTTTCCAGTTACTACGAATGATGGCTCAAGTTCCATCTCCCTAAGGTCTCTCAATGAGCCTAGTTTGTAGAATTCGTCAACATTGCTTTCATCACGACGATCCATAGACATCAATTCTAGACGACCTAGGTTCTTACCAGCATTCTTTCCTTTACCTTGAACCTGAAAACCGTCCTCAGCCGTTGGGTCAAAGAAGAAATGCAAGTAGTAGCGACAACCCAAGACGTATTCCTGAATGGTGAATTCTTCTTCGAGGAGGGCA
>DAWL01000144.1 GCA_002505935.1 Euryarchaeota archaeon UBA226
AATCTATGGGGGGCCAGTCCTACAGAGTTCGCTGACTCCGCTAGAGCAGCACTTTCTGAAGGATTGAAGGCGATGAAAGTAAGTCCTGCCGGCCCTACAACAGCGATTGCCAGTGATGCCGATTTACAAGGTATCGTTGAGGTAGTTAGGGCGGTCAGAGATGCGGTTGGTCCAGAGGTAAAGGTAGCAGTTGATTTGCATGGCAGATTGAGTCCTGCTGCAGCCCGTAGACTGATGCCATTGTTGAGTGAATTTGACCCTTGGTTCATTGAGGAACCCTGTCTGCCTGATGATTCCTCAGCATTGAGGTTGATAGATTCTGATCTTCCACTAGCGACGGGAGAGAGGCTGTTGACTCTGAATCAGTTCAGGCAACATCTTGAGCCGCCATGTATCGATGTGATTCAACCAGATATCTCTCTTGTCGGCGGAATATCTGGTGCTATGTTAATCGGTCAGATGGCATCCATGTCACAGGTATCTTTGGCTCCGCATTGCCCATATGGCCCCGTCCAGACTGCGGCTAGCCTGCAGGTTGCAGCGGCCAGTTCTGCCCATCAGATGCAAGAGGTCCAGAGTCTTGGTGGAGCAGGCCTACCTGGAGGTAGGTCAGGTGGGGGATGGGCTTGGTCATTTAATCTGCTCAAGCATCCATTCATCGTAGAAGATGGATATGTTGCAGTTCCTGAAGGGGCTGGTTTAGGAATCGAGGTCGATGAGGAACTTATTGCCGAACATATGGATGAGTGGAATCCCCATCCTCCGCCGATGTGGACGCATCCCGATGGAGCCTTTGCAGAGTGGTAACTGCCGAAAGATTCTATTTGTTCGAAATTAAGCGAGTTCCATGAGGGTCAGAGCAATAGTCATCTTTCTCATTGCATTAGCAGGTTGTGGGGCTGCTGTGGCTGCACAGATGAACGATCAATGGCATGTGATTGAAGTTGATTGGGATGTAGAAGAAGAGGGATATACTAATTCTGGTCAATACACAATAATTTATGGTTTGGAGGAGGCTAAAGCCACTTCTGAAAATTGTATTGATGACGATTGTGAATCAGATAATGAAGAAGAAAAAATGTCTAAGATTGTCGAAAATTGTAATTCACAAGACGATGAAGAACGGAAGGAAGATTGTGAGGCAATAGCCGCTGCAACGACTAATACCCTCTACGCAATGAATGGCGTCTATGGTTGGGGCTTGTTCGCAGTTCTTGCCTCGCTATTTGCGATCATTGGTATCTCTGGAAACAAATTTGCAGGTTTCTTCACTCTGATTCTATCTGTATTGCTTTTTGCAACTGCTATTTATCACATAATGACTTTTCCTGAAATTGGTGACACGTTCACGGGTGATGATGATGACAATCAAATAAACGTATCAGAATATCCTGGCCAAGCCACTTGGATTCTTGGCGGAGCTGGTATCTTGACATTGATTGGTGCAGTCCTCGGTTTACGAGGTGGTTCCAAAGATGATGGATATTCAGACATACCTGAAAGCGGCAGTTCGTATTACCACGGTTCTTGGCAAGATTAGTCTTCTAACGGTCTAGCAACCAACCATGCCAATACTGGTGTTGCAAGGATGATGGGGCCACCAACTGCACCGATAAATGCGGGGCCGAAGTCCTTGCTATGAGATGAAACAGTTTGGCTGACGTTGAAATCATCAACGAGTGGTTCTACAGAGCGATTGATGAATATATACGAGTCGAAATCACACTCAGATGCTGAATTGAGAGGCCCCGAGGGGGCTCTTTCTATGGTCATGGTATAGAGGCCGTTTCCAGTACTCCAATTCTCTGCTTGAGTCACCGAGTCAACTAGCCTCTGCAATTCTTCCATTGAATCAGCACTCAGGTTGGCTGGTCGGGAGAAAGTGGTGTTATCAATAAACCCTATTGCTGATTCTTCACCTGGGAATCCACCGCCTTCAACCTCAATAGTGGTTCCACCAGTTGATGCAAATTCGGTCGGTGATTCCAGAGTGAAACTATGTTGTACATCAAAGTCTACTGTAGCGATATTGCAAGACGTGACCATAGACATTGCGGTAATCGCTAACGTTGCATTATCATCATATGTCCATGTATAAGTCTCTGACTCACCTGGGCCTAAAGAAGAACGTGGAAACATCACACATTCCTGAACAATATCATTGCTGGTGCAAGAATCTGTATCAATGAAAGACGCCGTCCACACCTCCTCAGTGGACTCATAATCTGAGGACATAGTAGTACTGCTGGCGGCTACGGTTGCGACCAGAATCAATCCGATCATCCCCCACGCAACAGCCATCATGGTTGAGCGTCTTTGCCCTTCAAGTGAATCAAATCCTGGTACTTTAGTGAGCATCTTGTCGGTGCCAGAAACAAGTGCTCTCTTGACATCATTGAGATTCTTTTCTGAAGAATCAGCTAACTGCATCTCCTTGAACAAGAGATAACCGATCAATGGCCCTGCGGCTGCAAGCAGATATAATGTGCCATAGGAATCATTGGTCAGATTGAGGATAAGTTGACCGAGCAGCACCATCAGAGTGGTAGAAGAGATGGCTTGAACCGATTGGTAGACCCCCATGTGAGTCGCTGCGATACGTGGGTCAGATACTTCGATGATACCGGCCATGAAGGTGAAGATGAGCCAGTCGGTGGTGATCAGTACCAGTACCCATGTTGTCATTACCAATCCCCAAGACATTCCTGAGAGCATCGCCCCTCCAAGAAGCAGGTAGGAGAACATCGCCGCTGCTGCGAAGGTCATCAGAGCCTTGCGACGGTCGATGAAATCCGAGATTGCAGGACCGATGAGGCCGAGGAAGCCAGCGATGACGAATAGCCATGACCAGCCAGCCCAACGCTCAGTGGACCAACCAAGTTCCTCAAGGAAATAGTAGCGGAACCAAGTCTCAAATCCATCTCCCAATGGTACCAATAGAGCGACAAGGAGACAAAGGCGCGAGGTCTTTGAGGAGAATGCCGCTTTGAGTCGAACTTTCAGAGGTGTACCTTCTGGCCAATTGAGAGCAGGGTTATTTTCTGCTTCCTCAATCGTTTTTGCGACTGGACCTTGGTCGGGACTGTCGATGCCGGGACCTCGTAGACGAACTCCCTCGCGCATCAGCAAAGCCAACAGCAGAGCGCCTGCTAGGCCTACAAGAATCAGAATGTTGGCTGCAAACATAACTCCATTCAGTTCAATCTCGCCATCGACCAAGAATGGAGATTCGAATGGAACTCCTCCAATCCACCATCCCATGATGACAAGGCCCGGGATGACAGATGCCCCGATACGGAATGCATAGGCTATGGCTGCACCTATCGCTCCAGGGTCGGGTAGATATTCCACCATCAGTCCAGCGATTCCTTGTTCGGCAAAGACTCGAGGAATCAGGGCCAATGCAAGCATTGAGACCCAAAGTACCGGAGAGGAGCCAACTGAGATGAATGCTAGAGGTAGTAGCAGAGCGATGTGTCCAATGATTCCTAGCAGGATCCAAGACCTACGTCTACCAAATTTCATGTCGTTGCGTCTATCGACTTCAATACCCCATACTGGGCGTAGGAAGAAGGGAATCTGTGTAGCCATGAACAATGGTACGATGATATCCTTGTCGAGCCCGTAATCGTTGACACCGACAGTCAAGGCCCATTGGTTGTAGAAGGCATATGGTAGTGCGAAAGCGATGTAGATACCGAAGAACCAGAGGTATCGAAACCAGCGTGATGCGCCTATGTCGACCCTGCCTGAGAGAACGAAACTCTCACTATGATAGGTCGAGCCTTCGTCGACCAATTCGGCCTCGAAAACCTCGTCAGACATGGCTACCGGACTCCACGATGCTCACCTTACACATGAACCATGCCATGCGAAGCGGTGATGAGCCACCTTCGTTTCGTGTACCCATGGCGCGAATCGCCATCACCGGTGCTTGTGGTCTCATCGGCGGTATCGTTTATGCAGCATTGCAGGCTGATGGGCACGAATTAGTTGGTATTGACAGGCCGACAGATGAGCGTTTAGCAAGAGGCCGAAATGTAGCCGATGACGATGCCCCATCGCGCCTCGATCATGCTTGCGACATAAGTCAAACTTCAGTAGAAGAGTTAGCCACATTTTTCGAAGGTTGCGATGTTGTCATCCATCTAGCCGCTGATGCTGACCCTTCAAATTGGCAGATGAGCATGTTAGAGGTCAACATCGAAGGAACTCGTAGAGTTATCGAAGCTAGTAAATCAGCAGGTGCTAAGAGATTGATTCTAGCATCTTCCGGTCTTGCTCAAGTAGGACTTGAGGGCCGCGTTGAAGGCGAGATTGGGGTTGAACATGGAGTTTCTATTGATTCACCATATGGTTTGACAAAGATAGTTGTTGAGACTCTAGGCCTCAAGGCATCCGAGTATGTATCGGTCATTTGCGTCCGTATTGGTACGGTGATTCCAGATGATTCAGAGCATGAACGTAGAGGCGGAAGACTACTGGCTACGGCCTTCTTACAGGAGGATGTACAACGCTTTTTCAGGTCGTGCATAGATTCTGATTTGCAGGGATATCTCTTGACTGCGGCTCAATCAAACAGTCCTTCGCGATTCGTTTCTTTGGAGCCGGGATTGTCCGCACTCAATTGGCAACCAGTGGAGTGGAACTGATGTCAGATATGTCGGGGGAATTGACCCTAGGTCTGGATATTGGAACCAGCGCAGTCAAGGTATTGGTTATCGACGAAGGAGGTTGGTGGAGATTGGCCACCTTCCCAACACCCCCTCTGGAATTATTGGTTGAAGAGATGAATAACCATCTACGTCAGTGGATGGAAGAAAGCGACCTGAGTAGGGTATCAACAATAGGTGTGTGTGGCCAAGGTCAAAGTGCGCTTGTTCTCGATGATGAGAATCGAGTACTTGGAGAAATCATCACTTGGCAGGACAGACCCGAGCCAGAATTGATAGAGGAATATGATCGTCTCTTTCCGTTTTCTTGGAGGATTGACAACATGGGTTCTCACCTCCCTGAAGGTCGGGCATGGTTACCTGTGAAACTCAAGCAATGGGCTTTACGTCATCCAGATTTGATCTCTAAGGCGAATGTTGCAATTCAGGTTAAGGATCTGGTAAATTATTCTCTGACTGGGGTGGTTTGTTCAGATAGGCGTTCGTTTAGAGGAATGGTAGAGAATACAGAGTTGTTAGAATGGATAGGTCTAGGCGATATTTTGCCGGACTTTCGTACACCGACGGAAATACTTGGACAAGCCATGGGTGCTGATGTTATCGTGGGTACTTGTGATATGTCAGCCGGACTGGAAGGACTGTACCTTGGCTTAGGAGTTGCCGGTAATCTTGCTAACACCAGCGAGCATATTGCAATCCATCCTTCAAGTTTAGATGAAGTTCCCCATGGAATGACCTACCTTCCAGCCTGCGGAATATTGCCAGCAGTGATGTACAGTTCCACTTCGAGTGGCGGTGAGGCGCTGCTACATGGCATGTCTCAAATCAAATCGGCTCCTTTGGTTGCTGATCACAAGGGCTGTGCGGACTGGTTGTTGAGGAATCATGGAGAATCAGGCGGTCCCGTCTTCGATGCACATGTGCGCGGAAATCGTGGCCCAGGCGCGGACCCGCGCCATACTGGGGGCTGGCAGGATGATTTGGAGAAATATACGGATGGACAGTTGGCAACCAGCCTTATTGGTGGCTTGAATGCTGCACTGCAACCGATAGTAGACAAAATTCCACGATGGAACAGGATGCACGTTGGAGGAGGCTTGGCTGATGTTTCCATAATTACCCAGAGCAGGGATGACCTCTGGTCAAATGTGCATAGAAGACAGGGAAAGGAAGTCTCTGCCTTGGGAATCGCTCGAATAGCGCAACTCGCTGCAGCACCATCAGCACTGATTTTCGGAGCAGGAAAAGTCGGACGAGGATTTCTTGCTGACTTGTTGTACAATTCTGGATGGAGAGTACGTTTTGTCGACTCTGATGAATCGGTAGTCGCTGAATTGAATCAGATGGGGTATCATGTTGTACATAGATTGAATGAGTATGGAAGTGAGCAGCGGATTCGTAATTGTGGCGCCTCGCTGACAGGTTCCGAAGAAATGGTGAAATGGATTGATGAGGCAGATCTCTTGTTGACATCGATAGGAGCGGGAAATCTAGAGTCTTGGTGTGAACAGGTACGCAGTTCTTTGCAAGCAAGATTGAACAAAGGTCCATTGGACATCATTTTGGCTGAGAATCATCATTCACCAGCTAGATTGGTCAGTAAAGCCCTGGCGATCGAAAATAGTGGATTGGGCGTGATACAATCTCAGATTCTACGTTCTTGCATCGAACCTACTAAGGAACTCAGAGAACAACATGGGGCATTGGTATTGCGGGTACAGGACCATCAGGAGTTACCTATGGATGGAGATGCTTCGAAGCGTCCAGAGTTGCTGGCTTTGGTAGATGGTTTTTCGCCACGAGATAATTTCGAGTTGGAGTTAACCCGTAAGGTGTATACCTACAATTCAATCAATGCAGTTATCTCATACCTGGGTCATCTCAAGGGCTACGAACTGCTTGCAGATGCTGCTAATGATGCTGCAATATTGTCATTAGCAGAGCAGGCTGGTCTTGAGGCCAGTGAAGGTCTGATCGCTGAACATGGGTTTGATCGTCTTGAACAGGAGCAGTGGGTGTCTCGGGCTTTGACAAAATACCGTAATCATGACATCGTCGATCCCATAGAAAGACAATGTCGGGACCCGATGAGAAAATTGGCTGTCAATGATAGACTGCTCGGCCCAATCATGCTATGTCTCAAACATGAACTACCCTGCAAGGCATTGGCTACTGGCCTGTTGGCTGCGATTAGATATGATCCCGATGCAGAAGCCAGTGCTAGAGATCCAAGCATCGGTGAACTCCGAAAAAAGCGCCAAGAAATACTAGCACAATACGAACTTCGTGAACTAGAGTTAGAGGCTCAAGAATTGTTGAATCGTTTGTTGAATGAATCCTCTCCATCCTGAAATCTGAGATTCGGTGAAAGAACTTCTCGTGCGAACTGCTTTGTAGCGCCTACCACTCTTCTACGCCATGGCTCAAGGCGCTGCTTCCGGTAAAGTCGAGTCCGAGGACTCTGAAATCTTGATTGGACACGTGACACCACACGTACATTGGGACCGCGCTTGGTACCTGCCCTTCCAGCAGTATCGCTATCGATTAATCGAGTTCGTGGATGATTTGCTCGACCTTCTGGAAAATCCTGAAGCGGATTACCCTTCCTTTGAATTCGATGGACAGACGGTGGTACTGGAAGACTATCTTGAGGTGAAACCAGAGAATCGGGGACGTATTGAGGCCTTGGTAAAGGAGGGTCGCTTAGGTGTGGGTCCGTGGTATGTCCTTCCAGATGAGTTCATCGTAGGAGGAGAGGCTTTGGTCCGCAATCTACAGTTTGGATACAGAATCTCTGAGGAGTTTGGAGGCCGCACCAATATCGGTTATGTCCCAGACCCCTTTGGTCACGTAGCACAATTGCCAGCTATTCTCAGGGGAGTAGGTTTAGACACCTTCCTCTTCACTCGTGGAGCAGGAGAATGGGTTGGAGATGCTGGTTGTGTCTTCAATTGGACTGCAAGTGATGGTGAATCATCTGTATTGGCAGTCAAGCAGACGCCGGATTACCCGTGCCTCATGGCATGGGGATTTGAGGAGCGTCCTTTAGATCGCAAAGATTCCGCCGATGTTGATGTCAAGACTGCGATGGGTCGCTTGCAGCGTTTGTTAGATGGCCTTGAGAGCACATACAACTGGGCTCCTCCAGTGGTTCAACTCGGTAATGGTAGCGACCATACTCACCCTCAGCCAACTTTGCCAATGCTGATTGCAGCAGCCAATGAACACTTCAAGGGGCAAATCGAATTGCGTCATTCTCGATTTACAGATTTCTTCAGCGCTTTGAAGGATTGGGTTGAGAGTAGAGGCAAGCCCTTGGTGGACCATCAAGGTGAGTTGCATCAAGGGTGGGACCGCGCTCTGCTTTCCGGAGTTTTCAGCGCTCGTCTCTATCTTAAGCGTATGAACGATCACACGATGCGATTACTGCAGGACCAAATTGAGCCATTGGCTTCAGCCTCATGGTCACTAGGCGGTAGACCTAGACAAGAAAGGTTGCAATTAGCTTGGAGAGAGGTACTGCGCAATCACCCGCATGACGACATTTGCGGCTGTAGTGTTGATTCAACGCATCTCGATATGGAGGTCCGATTCCGCCATGCTCAAGAGATTTCAGCGATGCTTCTGGATGATTTACACGCCGAACTCAGGGAGCACTTCGACCTGAGGCATCCCAACAAGGATGCTATCGCTTTGCTGCTACACAATCCAACTCCTCGACCATGGTCAGGTGCGATTACAGTAGATGGAGTTGCTTTCGATACTCAAGGCTGGAAGGATTCGGTTTCTGCTCGACTGGAAGTGGCAGATTCTACCGCCTTTTCGGCTCAGGCAGACATTTTGGTGACTTCTCCTCAATGGAGCCTTCACGCGCATTTTGACAGGGTGGCTCACGTTAGTCTGCCACGCTTGGCAGGTAGCATCAACGCTGTTGACCTTCCACCGGGAATGCATCTAGTGCACTTGTTGCCCGGAATAGACCTCAAACCAACTCCTGCGCAAGAGGTTGTTATCGACAGTGAAGGTATGTGGATGGAGAATGGCTTGATCAAGGTCATTCTACGGGATGATGGTAGGTTTGACCTAATCGATTTAGAGAATGGTAGAACTTGGAGTGGCTTAGGTGTCATGGAAGATGACGAAGATGCTGGCGACTCATACGACCATTCACCCGGTGGGTATCCAATCCCAATCGGTGCAGCCAAAGGTCCTGGGTTGGATGAGAGGCCAGATCATGTGGACAGGAGAGTGCTTCACAAGGAGGCTGGCGACCACACTTGTAACGTAGAGATGATGATTGAGAAAGAGAACCCATGGTCATCGACAATGCACCTTCAGATGGAGTGGCGAATTCCAAAGCGTTTCTTGGATGAGACCCAGAAAAGGAGCAGCGACCATGATTGGTTAATCATCGACCATTACTTGACTTTGCGTAGTGGCAGTCGCTTCCTCGAGGTAGAAACCTCCATTGACAATAGTTGCAATGATCACAGAATTCGCGTAATTCTTCCAAGTGGAATTGAGAGCGAAACAGTTCACGCAGGAGGGGCATTCGATGTCATTGAGAGGCCTTGGGAATTCCCACATATCACCGAGTGGAATCAACCTGAGGTGCCCACTCAGCACGTTTCTCAGTTCCTTGCTGTTGAGGATGGAGAACATGGATTGGCGATGTTATGTCCGGGCAGTAATGAATACGAAGCTAGGCCCAGCGAATATGGTTCTGGATTGGACCTTTGCTTGACTGCATTGAGAAGCGTGGGATGGTTGTCTCGAGATGGATTTGCTTGGAGAAGAAACAGAGCCGGACCTTGCTTCCCTGCTCCTGGCGCACAATGTCTTGGAACCTCATGGTTCAGATGGGGAGTCATGCCCTATGAGGGCAGTTGGAGCGATGCTGAGGATGACGGCCTTGCAGTACACGAGGTGGCGGAGATGTTGTCCGCTCAAGCGTCGATTGTTCCCGGAATTCCAAAGCCACAACTCGATGCCTCATTCGATGTGATAACCGGTAGCGGTGAGTTCCCAACCACTCTGCAACCTTACCAACTTGAGGGGCCTTCACCTAAACCTCTGTTCGCCAGTCTCAAACCATGTGAAGATGGGACCGGTTCAGCCCTGCGATTATGGAACCCAACTGCAAATGACTGGAGTGGAAGGTTGCAAAGCGACATCTGGCAGATGGCCAGTGAGTGCGACCTATTGGAGCGGGCGATTTCCACTTGTGATGACATGATGATTACAGTCCCAGCCAAGAGTATTCGCACCTTCCGCTTGTCATGAGGCTTGGATATGTGGGAAGATGTCTTCTCCAATGATTGGGTGGCCGCTTCTCAACGTTTCAGACATCTTTGTGATAAGTTGCAAGATTCTGGAATAAATGTAAAGTCTGAGAGATTGTTGATTGGTAAGAAAGGGCCAGTTGAAGAGGACTTGGCAATCGATACCTGCATCTTGGGCAACCCTGATTGCAAGAGGTTGTTGCTATCGACTTCCGGAATCCATGGGGTTGAAGGCTATCCTGGATCAGCCATTCAACTGCATATCTTACGAGATATTCTCGAAGAAGGACTTCCAGACGGGATTGCAGTTCTGTTTGCCCATTCATTGAATCCATGGGGAATGGCTTGGTTACGCAGAGTGAATGAGAACAATGCTGATTTGAATCGCAACTTCTTACCTCCCGATGAAGAATATTCAGGAGAACCTGAAGGATACCATGTTGTTGATTATCTGATAAATCCTACAATTCCACCAAAACAGAGGGAGAAGGGTTTCTTCTTCAAGGCCTTCAGGCATGTATTGAAGCATGGTTGGAGCAAGACAAAGCAAGCGATCGCAGAAGGTCAGTACACACGCCCCGAATCAATGCAATATGGTGGAGATGAATTGCTCAAAGGCCCGTCTTTATTCTTGGAATGGTTGACGCCTATGTTAGATTCTGCAGAAAAGGTAGTGGCTATTGACCTGCATACGGGTTTGGGTAAGTTTGGTCATGACACACTATTAGTGAATCAAGGTGTGAAAGAAGAGAAGATTGCAAGCATGCGGACAAGATATGGAAAACGCATCACTTCACTTGATGCTGACAAAGGAGTTGCTTACCGCACAAGAGGAGACTTGCATCAAGGTTTGATGGCTAGATGGCCAAATCTCGATTGGACATGTATAACTCAAGAGTTTGGAACTTACAAACCGTTCAAGGTTCTCAATTCCTTGCGCAAGGAGAACTCTTGGACTCATCACGGTGATGTTGAGGAGATGCATACACATTGGAGTAGATTGGATTTGCTAAAGGCATTCAACCCCAAGGATGATGATTGGAGGGGGATGTTGTTAACTCGCGGCCGAATCCTCTTTGAACAGGCGACAGAAGAACTGCGTGAGGGAGCCAAATGAAAGAGGTCAGGGTAAGAGCGCCGGTCAGAATCGACCTTGCAGGTGGATGGACAGATTGCGCACCATTCACTCACGATCATGGAGGAGAAGTAGTCAATCTTGCCATTGACAAGTATATTACAGCAGTTTTCCAAATAGACGATGAGAACAAAATAAGCGTCGAATACAATTCTGAAATTGC
>DAWL01000008.1 GCA_002505935.1 Euryarchaeota archaeon UBA226
GATTGATGCATGAAAGTTCACAAGATAGGGACCTCGATCCACTAATCCATGAAATCTACAATCTTGCTAGCGACGCTGCAGAGGAAAATGCATTGAGGGGTTTGAGTATCTTTGAGCGTGCGATGAACAGCGGGCGATTCAAACCAAGACAGATTCGCCGTTTACAGAATGCCCAGCAAGGTGTTTATCAGAATCATCACAAGGAGATCAATGTTCGTCAGAGAAGACATCTTCGTCATCTTTCTCTCAAGCCTTTGGTCATTGTTGATACCAATATTTTGATTGATGCATTGAAGGAGAAGATCGCCAAGGAATTGGAATTATCGAGTGAAGTCAGGCTTGATTTGGTAGGGCACAGAATGTTTCATCGGACAATTCTCAAGCAACGTAGAGAAAACAAGATTCGAATATTCATGCCATTGATAGTGCAGAGTGAGATTCGTAATTTTGCTGAAGACCCACGTCGGCTTAAGGCGATGTTTAGGGATGTAATCGTTGAACAGGAATCATGGAAGCGCATCATTCTCAAGGAGTCGTTGGAGAAGATGGTTGAGGAGATAATTTCGAAATTCAAGGATTGGAAGCACCCAACACTTGGCTTTGAGGATGAAAGCGAAGAATACCGAGAAGGATTGAATCAATTCATGCTAGAACATGTTGAGGTATACGACCGCCTTACCCAACAGAAAGGAACTCATGGTGAGGTTTTGTTCCGCACTTCATTGGTTGAAGATGATGCTATCTTCCCCGAAGAAAGCGATCTTAGAATCATGCTACAGGCATGTGCAATAGCAGATTCATACCATGATGGCATAGGATCGGTATTGGTTGCTACTAGAGATGGCGACTTCACGTTGGTTGCTAGAGCCCTTGAGGAGCGTTTCGGCTTTGGAGTCGCTAAGAGCGTTCAGCAACTAACTTCTTGGCTACGATAAATTAGTGAAGTGTTTCACATATTGTCGATTATGGCTTGACCGAATTCGCTGCATGAAAGAAGTGTAGCATTATCCATCAATCGCTCAAAATCATAGGTTACTGTTCCTGCAGAAATCGCGCTCTCCATACCTTTGACAATCAAATCGGCTGCTTCTTGCCAACCCATGTGTCTGAGCATCATCTCGGCGGACAGAATAAGTGAACCCGGATTCACTTTGTCTTGACCTGCATATTTGGGTGCAGTACCGTGAGTCGCCTCAAAAATAGCGATTCCAGTATCATAGTTGATGTTTGCACCTGGGGCGATTCCGATTCCACCAACCTGCGCGGCTAAAGCGTCTGAAATATAGTCTCCATTGAGATTCATTGTAGCCAGAACACTGTATTCTGCAGGGCGTGTCAATACTTGTTGCAGCATAGCGTCGGCAATTACGTCCTTGATGACGATTTCATTTCCAGTATTCGGGTTGGTCAAGGTGCACCATGGCCCTCCATCTAATTCAACGGCTCCGAATTCACGCTTTGCAAGGTCGTAGCCCCAATCTCTGAAGCCGCCTTCTGTGAATTTCATGATATTCCCTTTGTGGACTAAAGTGACATTTGGCTTGTCATTCTCTAATGCATAGTTGATTGCAGATCTGACGATTCTTTCAGTCCCTTCACGACTGACTGGTTTGATTCCAATACCGCTTGTTTCAGGGAACCTGATTTTTGAAACACCCATTTCATTCTGCAAGAAATCTATGACCTTGGTAACTTCTTCTGAGCCGGCCTCCCATTCGATTCCAGCGTAGACATCCTCACTGTTTTCTCTGAAAATAATCATGTCAACATCTTGTGGAGAACGTACTGGGCTGGGGGTGCCTTCGTACCAACGCACTGGCCTTACACAGGCAAACAAATCCAAGGTTTGGCGTAGAGCGACATTCAACGATCTGATGCCTCCCCCAACAGGAGTAGTCAATGGTCCCTTGATTGAAACCAAACCGCTCTTCATTGCGTTAACTGTCTCTTCTGGCAACCATTCTCCGGTTGCATTGAAGGCCTTCTCACCGGCAAGGACTTCCTTCCATACGATATTCTTCTGACCGGAGTAGGCTTTGTCTACGGCAGCGTTGACAACCGCTTGCATGACCGGCGTAATGTCGATACCGATACCATCTCCTTCGATATAGTGAACTAGAGGCGAATCGGAGACCTCTAAGTTGGCACCATTCATCTTAATCGCTACACCTTCAGTGTTCATGTTGGCGGGCCACCAATACTCCCTTCATGAACAACACGGTCACAGATGTCTCCCACAATCAAGGGACATGCTCAAGTTGGGGAGTCCTCTGTTCAGGTCATGCGTGGCGAAGTCAAGTGGACTGGAGAGACATCATTCCTTGGAATTAATGATGCGGGGCAAGAAGTTGCATACGATTGGAATAAGGGACCTAGTCCGATGCAAGTTTGTTTGCAGATGGTAGGTGCGTGTAGTATGGTAGATGTAGTACATGGCCTCGAAAGACGAGAAGTAAAATCAGCCAGTGTGGAATTACAAGCCGAACGAGCTCCAGAACCACCTCGTTCATTCACCAAGATTCACATGATTTACAAGGTCAGTGGTAATGACATCCCGCAGAAGATGGTTGAACGATTGATCAAGAGTTCACATGAGAAATACTGTTCCGTTTCCAACACCTTCAGCGATGATGTTGAAATCACTTGGAGCCTTGAATTGAGTGAAGAATGATTATTCTTCTTCATTGACTAAACCCAAAGCATCTGCCACAGGGTTGAGTACATCTGGCCAGTCTAGTTTATCGACAACGAACTCAGTTTCCCATACCCCGCGTGCAAAATCAAAGGCACAACCCATACTTTCCGCAGTTCTGTAGGCTGCAATCCAGCCTTCTTTGGTAATACCTTTCTCAAGAGCTAATCGGCCCATGCAGACGAGGTAAGTAGGCAATTCATCATCCAGGTCCAATAGGTTAGCAACCCATTCATCGAGTAAATCTGCACCTGAACCAAAACCTCTGGTTATCAGATATGGGACTTGGTGTAAGGAGTGATGCTCTTC
>DAWL01000115.1 GCA_002505935.1 Euryarchaeota archaeon UBA226
ATCTCCACCGCGACGATCTCCACCTCTTCGGTCTCCACCACGGCGATCTCCTCCTCTTCGGTCTCCTCTACTATCTCCCCTGCCCCTTGGCTTGGGAGCATTGCAGCGATTGCATTCAGTGCGGAAGGAAAAATTTGAATTTCGACATTTGGGGCAATCCCAGTCTCCACCACCGCGTTGGTCTCTACGCTGCCCGCCCCTGTTATCACGACGGTCGCGACCTCTATGGTCTCCTCGTCCTTTTCTTTGGTCTCGCTTACGATCATCCCAAGTGCGTTGTCGGCTCTGAACTTCAAGATGCAAACCAATCAACTGAACAGGGTCTGCATCGATTCTCAATTTCATATGCAGAAGTGGGTCATCAACATGGCCGAGTACTGTATCAACAATACCGACCACTCTACCCCCTCCATCGATTAATCTGCTACCTAAAGCAGGAGAAGCACCAGTGAAAGTGACCAACAAGCCATTCTCATGACTAGGCCTGTCTACAACACCACGGAACATGTTCCTCAAACGCAGCGGCTGGCCTCTCGGGGATGAACCCTCCGCTTGACAATAATGGATTCCTCAGAGGTTGGAACCCTTGCGTCTCATCCAGATTCCTGCAATTGCGAGCATTCCTAATGTGGCCAATAATCCAGGCGCTGGTAAACCACCCTCGTCTGAACTACTACTAGTTGGAGCCGAAGGAGTTGCAGGAGAGTTATCCTCATCCGGTGCTGGAACATTCACTACAATGACCGAACTCTTGTCCCACTCATCAGTAGCGGTCAGAGTTACCACGTACTCATCATGAGAAGTACATCCCACAACGCTGACGTCGCTTGACCAAGTTGTCCCTTCAGGGTTGATATTGGTCTTGTATCCACAAACTTCGATCGATATGCTAGTTTCATCGCCGTCAGCATCGAATATCGTACCAGTCATCGAATACTGATATCCCTCATCATCCCATGTTCCATTATCTCCACTTCGGGTCTTGGAGATGCTGATTTGTGGTGCTCTACTCTGTTTACTTATTCCGAGGTCCAGTGTGAATTTCCAATCTTGGAATTCTTCTCCGGAAACAATCGCATCGAATAGGACTGGCCCAGGTGACATGACCGAAATATCAGTCGATATGACACTCTCAGTTGCAGGTCCCGCAGCAGTGCTAGTCTGCGCGCTTGAATCGCCTTGAACTGGTGTTAGTGAAACAGAGAGGCTGCTGCGATCTCCATTAACTGCGGTCATCGTGATATTGACCTCATCCATGTATTCTCCAGCAACTGCACTGAATGTGATTGGCTGTTCAATAACCCAAGTTCGCGGAGTTCCCGTATGGTTGTCTCCAACTTTTTCTCTCCACGTAGGCGTGCAGGTTAAGTCTGCACTTTGCCCAGTCCCTGGAGTGACAAATAAACCATCAAGACCGTAGTCCAACTGCCAATTATTACTGATGGTACAGGTATAATCAACCGCTGGTTCTTCTTCAATCCAAGATTGCATATCGTCTTGATCAAACAACTTGGCTTCACCCGCAGACAGCAGTATCGGCATCGATGATGAATCAGCAGGAGCAGAGGAACTCCATGTTGGGGGATAGTCTGGCGGAGGTTCTGTTGTTGTGAAATCAATATACAGGTTCTTACCAACTGGCCACCTCTCCAAATCATAATCGATTTCGATGGTTACTTCTAGGCCTCCCCCATCCAAAGGTGTTGCAATCGGGGCAGGTGCTTCCACTTCTACGCCATCCTCTTGTACCTCAAATGAAGCAATTCTCAATCCATCTACAGCAGGCAATGTCATACGAAGTGTTGCATCTGTCATATTGGTCACATTCATCGCCATAGTGAACGGTTGAGCGCCGAGATTGGGCAATTGGTTGTAGACCATGTTGTGGTCCTCTTCAGAATCCTGCAAGAGATAAATCTCAAGATTATCAGTCACGTGAACTGGAATCTCACGACAGCCATCTGTTGAAAATAGGTTTTGACAATCTCTCGCTTCAGCATGATCATCTGGAACTAGGTCCTTCTCGTCTAGGGCAATGCCCTCTTCTACCCAAGTCAACTCATTCCAATCCACGCCACCTCGATGTGGCTGGCCCTCTCTGAGTCCAATTCTAGTGGTCATGTCAGATACGCACTTCGGCCCTACACTTCGTACTCCTTCTCTCTCATCGGTAGACAACCAATCGTTATCTCCACCCGAGAATCCCTCGAATAAGCCGTCCATTGCCTCCCTCACATTAGCAGCAAGGCTATCATTTACCCAAGCTGTAGCAAGAGTTGTTGTTGATGACCAATCATCATGTATATCCATCTCAAAGAGAGCATGATTGTAGGCAAAGAGATCTTCAAAAGTGTAGTTTGAACAGTCAACATCTCCCAATTGTCTGCCGTCTGCAGAATTCACTTCACTCTCTTGTAAATTCTTAACTGGCGCTGCTGAAAGCAGGACTGATACCAACATCAATGACGCCAACAAAATTGAGATTCCGTAGTTACAGGACCTTGTCATGTATATCGGGTTCTGCTACAAGTGGATATGTGTTGCGTTCACATGACTGCAAAGATGCTTAACTGCCAATGACCTGATAATCATCGCTTAGAGGTGTTGCTCCAGTCTCTACACGAATGATTTTGCCCTCTGAGAATTGATAAAATGTGAGTACTGCTTCAGATGTAGAACCGTTGGCAAAGTGTGCAACACAATGATCCACGCCAACCTCATCATTCTCGTATAGAATTCTGATAGACTCGATACTAACAGCGCCAGAACCTGCGATTCCAAGCATCTCTTGTTTGCCAAAGATTGTATCTCCAACATGCGCGATGAATTGACAATCATCGTGTAATACTTCGCTGAGTGATTCAATATCTCCGGATAAAAATGCTTGATGGTAGGTTTCCAAGGTGCCCATATTCATTGATATCAGCCCTATGTAAATAACAATTTAGCCGAAATTCACACGCACAATTGTAACAGTAAAAACTGCAATTCTCAACAAAGACTGCTAGTCAAACTCGGCTATTGCCGAGAACGCTGGTCGTTAATACCCTGGTTGTTGCTGTTGTTGGAAATGCGATGCATATTGCGCGGCATAAGCCCGCGCAGTTTCTTCAGGATAGCCCTGAGCGATCAACTGCTGCACATATGCTTCCATTGGGTCCATCTGGGCAGGCATAGCACCTGCTCCTGCGACGTTGAATTGATCCTCATCATCTCCACCTCTTCCCAGAACAAGGATTGAAAGTAGTATGATAATTACAAGACCGAGTCCACCACCGATTACCAACATCATGTTGTCTTCGAGGAAACCTCCGCCAGAGGATTTCTCTTCAGTCTGTTCTTGCTTAGAAACGCCAGTAATGCTTCCATTTTCATCTCTTTCAACATCCCAACCTTCTGGCAACTCACATTCCTTTGTTGCAGCGTTCCAAATCCAATCCACGCCAGCATTGACTGCTTCATCAGGTAACGATGCACCATTACATGCTGCAAGGTTGATTGTGATGTAATTGTAGATGGTGAATCTATCATCTCCTTCACTTATCTTGATGTAAAGAGTTACTTGTTCGCTCTTGTTTGTGTAATAATCTTGAATCTTCAGACCGAGTGTGAATTCAGTACCTTCACATTGTTGCGAGACTGGAGTGCTACTGGAAGGACCATAATCTTCCAGAGATTCAGAATCACACAAATCTTCAGTCTCGTTCCAAGTAAAGTCATCCTTCATTGTTCGACGAGTCCAAGATGACTGATTGAAGGTGTTTGGATCGAATGCCATCTCTACAGAAACATCTCCCTTTTCTGCACCAGCGGTCACCTCACCACTAACGAATACCCAATCATCTACTACTCTAGAATTATTCAAACTGGAGTCAAGGTCAACCTCAGGTGGCTCATCACCAAAGCCATCAGGAACCACGACGAAATACATCCTGAATTTCTCAGAATTCTTTCCAGAGTTATCGTACACGACCAACTCTATCCTAATCTGATTCTCCTGAGCCCCAGTAGAATCAACTGTTACATTCTGGAACTTGTATGACCACTCACTTGTTGCAGCAGCAGGGACAGTGAATACGTGTCCATCCAAACTTACACTACCTCCTTCGTAGGGGTAATCGAAGTATACTGACCACTCGTAAGTAGCAATACCATTTCCTGACGTAGCGTCCTGATCAAATGAAGATCCTGCGTCGAATGAAACCGTCAAGTCGCCACTCTCACTCAGAGTCAACTCGTAAATCTCCCATTCTTTCTCTTGTACAGTCTTAGTACCTCTACTGGTGATTTGATCTTGGTTATCAGTTTCCTCCTTGATAGTGGCGTTGGCAACCGGACGGAACTCGTCAGCAGCATTGTCGTCAGTCATCAGAGTGATTGAAACAATTCTTGCGTGCCCTTGAGCATCGTGAAGATAGAGAGTCAAATCCCATGTTTCTCCCTGCTTACAACCAAATGCATCCACCTTACAGAAGAATCCTACTGGCTCTTGCTCAGAGGTATGGGAAACTGAACCAGCAGAGTTCTCTGGGTTCTCCCATGCAGTAGTTGGTCCGTCCAACTCCCAATCTGCAAACAATGGCTCAGATACACCATCTGCGTTGAAGGAGAAGGTCAGTTCTGCACTGCTCTTCATGTAGCGAGTAGAATACAATCCTGTTGAAGGGTCGATACTCGGAACTTCACCATTAATCGTCAAATCGATTCCATTTCCAACCGCACCGAAATTCGAAGGGTAAGGAGTCACTTGGTAAGCCAGCATATTTCCACGAATTGGCATGTTTGTACTATTGAATGGATCACTGTAAAGTTCAATGTCGATGGTCGAAACAATCAATCCACCATTCTGATAAGAACATACGGACAACAATCCAGCAGTCGGGTCGTCAGAGTGTTGAATGATACTCTGGAACTGACCACCAGTCTCCATACGTCCACCACATACCTGCGGGATTGAAGTTGCAGCTACCGTATTGGTGTTAATTACAGCGTTAGCAACGGTCTGAGACTGTCCTCCGAAAGCCTGGAAATTCGAAGTCACTACATTTTCTAGCAGCGGATGGTAAGGATCAGCGATATCCATTTGGCTGTAAGTCACTTGACTGCCAGCAGTATTCTTGTTCAATACGTCCACAGCAAATGGCAGACGTCCGTTCTGAGAAACATAGTAGTCTCGGTAAGGTCCAAGGTGCATCTGTACTGTTCCTCCAGCAGCCATGAACATTTCTAGTGTCAACTTGTTCATAGTCGTACCAAGAGCCTCATAGTACCCTTTTCCACCTTGACTGGTATCCTTTGCAGACAACTCAGACTGCCATGGTAGCAGAACCTTGTCATAATGCGTCAACCAACTGCCGGTTAGGTAATCATCCCAGTCATTCATATGGTATTGAGTATATGTCATACCCATTCCCTGCAGATCTTCCTTTACCTTCTCAAGCCTTCCAAGACTTGTAGCATCAGAGAGGATTGCAACATCAATATCGTAATGGAAGGTTGCGTGGAAGTATCGTACATTTCCTGAAGGTGTACCATCTTCTAACTGTGCATAGAAACTGATGTTGTAGGTGCGTCCATCTTCCCAACCGTCCCACGGAGTGAAAGTAACATCCGTCTTCTCATGAGGTTGCAATTCTTGTGATTGGCCGCTGTTGGCGACAATAGATGTCTTCAACTCAGGTGTAGAAGTAATATCGACTATGTCCTGATAGAACAGATACTTTCCAGCCAATACACCATTGGTAGATGAAAGAGTGAAATCATGGTTGGTTGCGTTATCGATAGGCATGACACATTCATAGGTCGCATCTTGTAGACAAGCTAGTGAATTCGGTTTGCCAAGTGTGATATCTACGCTCTCAACATTGAAGATTACACGCTCGATGTTGTTTGCAATAGACAACTCCTCTGCATTGTGCCAATCTGTACCAGTTGAGGTGTTATCGAATATGGTCTCGACCTCAATCATGTAAACGCCTTGTTGGAAAGCGTGATTAGCAACAGAAACTACCTGAGTCTCTTGAGCATCCAGTCCACTTACAGTAGTTGAATAACTGGCCTCCTCAGTGAATGTGAACTCAGTAATTGAGATGTTATCGAATGCTACTCCTCGCAAACCATCATTCATTCCATTGTGGCTATCATCATCACTCTGGAAAGAGAACTTCAGATCGAGCATGGAGCCAGCCATCGATACACACTCTGGCCCCCACTCTGAAGGAGCACCTGTGGTGTTCTGGATGTATACGTGGGTCAAATCGATTGAACGCGACATGACCAATCCATCAGTATTGAAGAAGACATTGTAATTTCCATCTGTTCCATCAACGCTGCTGGCATCCCCGACATATGTGATTTCAGAGAAATCGAATACCGCAGACTCATTATCATCGATGAATCCGTCACCATTCTCATCATCGTTACAAGTACCATCTTGGTTGTAATCATTCCACATTCCTACAATCAATCCATCGTAGGTATTGCCGTCCTTCTCCCATTCCATCTGGATTGCAGCATAATCATTGACGCTGTAGTAGTTTCCGTCATTGTCGATGTAGAAGAAGGTCTCAGCGAAATAGTCGAAAGATAGTGATACGAAGTCCCCAGTCATACTGGTCAAATCAATATCTGGGATAGTGAACGATTCATTCCATACTTCGTCGTATCCATCTGTTGCAGTATCGGTAGGGTGACCGAACCAGTAAGCATTGGTACCGAATAGTACCTCTTGGGCTCCAGTATCAGAAATAACCGCTCCTTGTCCATTTCCATCGTCAGTGTATCGAGAGCCCGAGGAACCACCCTCAAAGCCCTCCACACAAGCAGCTGCAGGAGTACCACAATTGATGTCATCAGGATTGGCGCTCTTGATCGATGCCTCTACATCGAAGTCGACTACTGTGTTTCCATAATGCGCAACTGTGACATCGATAGGCATAGTTGCTTCAGGATAAAGAGCACCTGGCTCAAATCCATCAAAATTCACCACCGCAGGGTCGTAGACATTGAGCGTTTGCAGATAGAATACCAAATCATCATTGATATCCTGCTCATCTTGTGAATAATCTACCGAAGCACTGATTCTGTAAACAGTATCGTTGAGGAAAGTTGCCTGCATGGACTCGACGTGGGTCTCTCCAGGTGCTAGGTTGGTCAGGCTGATGGTCTTGCTAACAACCTGAGGGTTTGGCTGGAAAACGGTGTTTTGTTTCCAGATACTGATGTTATCAAAAGCAAATCCATCGCGACCGGACCACCGGCTTTCGTTGGAATCCGAAATACTTCCATCGAATCCTGTTCGGAAACGGAATCTGATATCGACTGTCTCACCAGCCCATTGAGACAACTCGAAAGCGCCCAAATCGCCTTCATCTTCAGAGTAATTATCCCAACCGTAGTAAGTTCCAGAGGTTGCTATTCCATAATACAGGTTGCTTTCCGCATAAGCATTGTATCCGTATATCTTGAAAGTGCGCTCATTATCATATCCTCCCCACATACTCATTCCAGAAGCACAAGCGCCTTCCAAAATGGCCGTAGTAGGACAAGCGATGGTACTCCATCCGCGCTCACCACGTACGTCGATGATTGCAAGATCATCCCAGATATCACCAACTTGGAATCCATTACCTTGATTTGAACCCAAAGCATCGAATGAAAGGTGATTGAAAATCTCGGCAGACATCCAAGCGCGGTCTGCTCCAGTCAAATCCACATCATTGAGAACCATCGCCATATCCCAGTTCCTGTGATATCCGCTCCATACTCCACCACTGCTGTTGGTACGCATGGTTCCTGCCCACATGAAATCATCCTGCTTGAGGTAGTTGGCTGAATTCTCAGGAGCATTGTTTCCAGCGGAAGCACCTGTGGAATGGTTGGTCTCAAGATGCCAGAAGTTGGTTTCGCCACGATACTCTTCGTACGTCCATGAGCAACCACCAGAACATCCAGTAGTATCCTCATTGCCATCGAAATCCTGTGAATAAACGCTATCGTTTGAACTGGAAGATTCATCCACCTGTTCCAGAGTCACCTCTATGTCAGCGGCGCCGTTTAGAATGTTCATTCCAGTGTTGGTCACTGTAACGTTGACGTTGCGAGTTCCTTCTCCGATTATTCCATAATATCGATCGGTTGGTTCAACCTGGATTCTTGATACTTCCAAATCCTTGTTATCCATCTCAATTACAGTCAATCTGTCATACTGGCCTTGCCAACCCATGTTATCGATCCAGCTTCCGAAGTCCTTTCCATCCTCACCGACGACTATGTCTAGAGGGCTAGATGACCCTCCTGCAATCTGGCCAACTGCAACTGCGGTTGGCCTGCGGCCCATTGGATAGGAAAGCGGGTTCAAGTGTCCACCATTTCCATCCGAGAGAGTTACTTGGCAGGTAGTTGGAGGGGTCAGGTAATATCCTTCACTAGTAGTTCCAGTACTGGTTGTGGAATTGATCTGCTCAGCTAGAGTCGGGTTGATGAAATCAGGCTCTTGGTCTCCATTAAGGTCGGCAATGAAACCATACCAAGCAATGTATGGTCCGAAATAAGCGAGTTTGGAACTGCTCCAAGTTCCAACAGAACTGCTGGTCTTGTAAGTCATGTTCTCGATATTTCCATCGGTCATTGCCACAACATCGATGACTCCATCATTATCCATATCTGCAATCGAATGGTCACCCCAAGTAGTTCCCATCTGAATGGTATGTGGAGTGGCTGTTGCGATATCTGTAGGGAACGTATCTGTCAAACAATTGAACTCCAATACGGTGAAATTGTCATCATTTCCTTGTGTAGTGTACTGTCCAGTTGTGTAATCCGCACCTCTTTCCCTTAGCAACCACGCATCTTTATCCATACAGGAACCAGTTGTTCCAACTTGAGATTCTCCCCAGTCACCTAGTCTTACCTCAAGGTATCTTGCCGTAGTAGAAGGTCCAAGGCTTGTGACCTTAGCCTGAGTTGCGCTGGAAATTGGACCTTGATACATGACCATTCGCTGTGATGAAATATCTGCCAATAGGTCGACAACTACGACCTCATCATTACCGTCGCCATCAAGATCTGCAGCAGCAATATCCCAGACGTAGAAGTGCGAAAATCTCTGACCGATGGTAAATCCATTATCGCTGCAACCGTTATTGTTGAGGAAAGTGATGTTACCCGGCTCTCCCGCAGGATTACCATTCTCATCCTGCTTGAACGGGTTGTTCCTCTGATAAATTACAATATCATCTCCAGCATTACCATCGAATTCTCCAACCTCTATCTCGAATACGTTGGCAAAGTCGTCCCATTCGGCATCGACGCGGTCAGTTTCTCCTGAAACCCAGATATCGGTACGCTCGCTAATATCTCCAGTTCCATCATTCCAGTGTACACTGATTGTGTGAGTACCAGAGGTTGCAACTGCTACATCTTGGTCACCATCACAATCGAAATCACCGAGGGCGACATCTAGAGGGTCACGGTTGGTAGCATAGGCTCTTGATACTGAGGCAGTTGCAAAAGTTGCACTGGCCATCAACGAAGTCAGCATCAGCGCCACAAGGCAAACGCTTCTTGCGCGCACACGAAGGAGGTCATTGTTACGAGGCATCATCATCACTTGCTCTCGCGACTCTCACTATCTATTAAATCCCTTTGTCATCACGACTATTGAATAAGTCATAAACTGGGGCGCAGTAGGGCGATTAGCGACAAATGAGTTTGGCCGAGTGAAGGGGTTGCCTTTTCGCTTCACAAATGGCTCCTTACCTTACCCGACAACCACGTTGGACTGGGGCCATATCCCAACTTCTGCCCGCCATGTATCTTGACCAATTTTCCGTGCCTGAATAAAACATCCAGCCAAACCTCCAATTCGAGGTCTTCTCTACCGCCCAATCTTCCTTGAGCAGCCTTTTCAATGGCCTCAACAGAAAGACCAGTCACTCCAAAATCCTTCACAGCAACTCGCATTATCTCACGTAACCATGCTTCAGCCATAGGATCGCTCGACAGGGGATCTTGTACCGGTTGAGGTTGTTCCTCGAGGTCCTCAAGTGCCTCAGCGATTTCCAAAGGGTCAGGGCGAACTGGCTGTTCAACACCTAAGGATACCAAACCTTCTGCCAAATCAAGGCTACCGATTTGTCTACGAACGGTTGGAATGCGAGAGGGATCAGGTGGCGGGCCCATGTCCTTGGGAGGTTTGACCTCAACTTCTTGTTCGGAAGCAGAAGTAGATTCACGTCCCCTCTGAACCTGACTTGAGGTAGCAGTCATCGGCATAGTCCAACCAACGCCCTCAAGTCCAATCAATATCAGCTGCTGAGCGACCCATTCGGCGTCGCCCTCAATTAGGACACTAACGTCCTCAGACTCTGACTTGAAACGGTACCTTACTGGACCCTTCAATCGGACTGCCATCGTCGACTCCTGAAGGCGGGGGGTCAAGAACCTCACGCTAACAAATCATGAATTTCTAGACCATGAACCATCACTTGCAGAAAACCACCAATCGCCTTCTCCATCTTGATACCACTGCCCAGCCTCATTATTGCTGTAAGAGCCTCCAGGCGGTAATTTCTGCCAGTTATCTACCCACATTGGCTTATTGCTGACAGTACTCTGTGGCAAAGAAGGTTCTGGTGTCGATACCAATGCTTCAGCCAAATCCTGATCCATAGGTATCGGTAGATTGGCAGGATCTTCAGAACCCCAAAGGTCTACCTTTTCACCTTCCTTTCCAGCATTCCTTCTAGAGATGAACATGAAGGCGATAGCAACTGCTGAGATGGCGGAAACGATACTGACCCAAAGAGCAGTGTTATCTTCATTGGTAACTGCTTCCTTGGATTCTGATTCACTGTTTGTTTCTTCTTCCTTCTCCTCTTTCTCTTCCTCAGACGGGACTTCCGGCACCTCTGAAGGACCAATCAATATCGTTTCATGTTGCCCAACGATGACCCATTCCCCCCTAACATCAAGAGCTTCAACATAGAAACCGAGCGTCATGTTTCCTTTGCTTTCTTCCAGCAAACGACAAGCCTCGAAAGTTGATTGCAAGCCACTCTCTAGTAGGAATTGTTCAGTACAGATTCCTTTGGTAGCAGGAGCCACAAGGCGGATGCGAATCTGACTGTCCCAATCGCCATCATTGGAAACTTCGCACATACTAGCATTAATCACTCCATCCGAATCTGCCTCAACATCGCTACAGTTGGCTGCTATTCTAGTCGACAATACTTCTGTAGAATCAATGATGGTAGAATTGACCGAGCATCTATTTTCAGAATCGCAAGTCAACACATCGATACGGCGTTCACCTGCCAACCAAATCCGCATATCCAATTCTACCGACCACTCTTGATCTTCAATGACGATTTGCAAATCTCCTACTTCGAAATCATCAACCAACAATTGCAAGTTTACTTCCTGCTCGCTCTCGTTGTAAATCGTTCCATTCAGAGTGAGGTTCCATCCATTCCAGACAGGATTTCCAATTCCGCTCCAAGGATCGGGAATTGGGGGGTCTATCGTCAAGAATGAATCTGGAGAGCCGATGACGAATTCAGGGGCAACATTACCCAATTCATCTGCGAGCGCTACATCGATTCCATAGACGCCCGGTTCCATCATTCCTACTGAAAGGTCTGCATGACCAGAACCAACTTGATCCTCCACCAAAAGAAGGGTACGATAATGAGAACCATCGGGCTTGCTTACCGTAACTGATCCGTTAACATCCTCGCCATCTTCGGATTGCCAATTGACATATGTTCTCCACACTTCCTTGCTCGCATCACTCCATTCACCCTGTACTGAAAGAATGACCGGCACTTGAAGATCGATGAATTCAATGCGCGCATCTAATCCGGACCTTAGGCCATTGGGATCAGATTCCGATCTTGCTTCATCAACGCATGATACTTCAACATCCCAGATTCCTAAGTTCTCCCTGCTGGCTTGCCATTCTCCCGTGTATTCACTGTTCAAAGAGTCCCATGACAACTGTATGATTTCAGTTCCTGAGTCGCTATGAGTCATAGTGATGCTGAGATTCAAGTCTGGACGATCCGAAGCCACTTGCACTGCAAATTCCAAACTCTGATTATGCCACCAACGCGAATTCAAAGAGTCGGCATCCAATGGCCCATTGCCACTATTGATTTGCATATCGAGAATCCACGGGCGCTCTGGTATCATCTCAAGTAACTTTTCTGAACCATGGAATACTGAATTTCCTTGGGCGTCGGTCATCCTAATCGAAAGCCAGCGCTGATGATCGATAGTAGGGTCCAATACAGAGGTATCAAATGTAGTTCGATATTTCTTGTTAGTTAAGTCGTGATGCAGTAATTGAGAGGGGCTGGTAGGGATGTAATGATAGTGCAGCAAATCTGTGAATGCATTCTTGAACCGCTGAGCAATCTCGGCATGTCCTGTATCATTTGGGTGTCCATCAGGAGCATTCCACTCCGGATGAGCAGCATTGGTATCATAGTAAGGAATCAGGATGAAGTTGCTTAGATTTGCACCTATTGCTGCGATTGCATCGTTCTTCTGATTGACCTTATGCGCTTCCGAAGCAGAATAGCAACCACCCGGCCCACTACCATTTCCACACACATACGCAGGATCTATTCTCTGGTCAAAGAATAGTACGTAAGCACCTGCATCTTCAATCTCTTCCAACAATGGGAGATAGTCGCTCCACCATTGGTTCACTGGAGTACCAGCATAGTCACCGAATGGAAGGAAAGTGACCACTTGTGGCTGAGCCGCAAT
>DAWL01000045.1 GCA_002505935.1 Euryarchaeota archaeon UBA226
GGATTGACCCCTAGTGGGTTGTCTCCACATCCATCTCCATCTAAGTCTGACCACTGAGTGGGCTCGGAAGCAAACCTATCTGCTTGCAATCCACTCTGGTTATCCCCCCATCCATCACCATCTGAATCTGACCATTGTGTCGGATTGTAGGTGAATGCATCGGGCTCATTGCCAGTGGGGTCATCCCCGTATCCATCGCCGTCCATATCTGACCATTGTGTAGGGTCATCAGGGAAGTGGTCTCCTAAGGTGCCGTATCGGTTATCGCCGTGGCCATCAGAATCGGAATCAGACCATTGTGTTGCATCATTAGGCCAAAGGTCCAATTCCGGTGCTCCTGAATTGTCTGCATATCCGTCACCGTCCAAATCAGACCACATCAGAGGATTGTCAATGAAAGCATCCCCATCATCCGACCAGTCATCAGAATCGGAATCCGGACAGCCGAATCTGTCTGCACTAGAAGTACCATACGTTGAGGGGCACGCATCCCCTTCAAAACCCAGTAGATTATCGCCGTATCCATCGCCATCAGAATCCCTCCACTGCGAAGCATCATCGACAAAGATATCTCCTTGATTTGACCAACCGTCCTCATCTGAATCTGGGCAGCCAAACATATCGGCATGGCTTACTCCATACTCTTCTTCACAGGAATCCGGCATGTTTCCAAACTGATTGTCACCATATCCATCATCATCACTATCCTTCCATTGGGTAGAATCATCAGGTAACTTGTCAAACATATTCGAAACGCCATCGCCATCAGTATCTGGACAACCAAATCGATCCAAGGTCGAGTTACCCCATTGTAAAGGACAATCGTCTGGATTATTTCCTTCTGAAGAATCTCCTAAACCATCTCCATCACTATCGCGGAACTGCGTATCATCGAGAGGGAAGGCGTCGTTTCTGGCGGAATATCCATCACCATCTTGATCGGATTCAAAAATCATCAGCGAATAACCATCCAATGACAATAGATTACCAACTACCAATGCTCCTGTTTCATTGGCAGATAACGCCCCAGGACTGCTTTCAAGTCCATAAGCCGAAGCTTCAATTGACCAAGCCTCCTTTCCTCTTTCCGATTCAATGGTCAGCAATGCTACTCCCATCTCTGCCATTCCAGTAATCAGGTTTGCAGCAAGAGTTATCGAACCCTCGTGACCGATACTGAATGTTGTAAGGTTCTCTGTCAATCTAGAAACTGCACCACCGTAGTCATCTCCTTGTCCACCATATGATCTAGCGTGTTGCCATGTTCCATTCTGAATATCTAATATCCCAATAAATGCATCATGACCACCCCTAGTGGAAACTGGAATCATTCCTGCAGAAACTCGCTTTCCTTGAGTTCCATACACGGTACCAACAACGTACACATTGTCAGAATGAACAGAGATATCATTCAATTGTTCATCTCCAGCAGTTTCTCTAGAGCCCACACTTGCAGACCATATAAGATCAAAATTGGAATCTAACTTCAACACCAACCCCTCAGAATTTTCATCATTCACTCCTGAGATCAATGTCGTACCATTGTATTGCACACCTTCATCAGCAGAACCTGAAATCAGCAAGTTTCCGTCAGAATCTGTTGAAATCGCATTGAAAGAAGCATCCTGATACGAGTTAGGGTTCGTACAACAACTTGTACTAGAGAGAGTTTCCCATCCTCCCGCATTGGATACATGGCTAACAAAACCAACGCTACTTGAACCAAGATTAGATATTGAATGCGTTCCAAAAGTTGCTGCTGAATTAGCCTGACCGACAACGTACGCACCTGTTTCTGATATTTCTAGATCGAAAACACTGGCTTGCCCAGAGTTTCCATCAGAATGGTCATAATCAAGAAACCCTCCATTTACATCCAATCTTCCAACTATTGCCCTGACTTCGTTATTGTTTGCAGATGCTGCCAATGTCTGGGAACCTATTGAGATCGAACCCTGAAAAGCGCCTCCTATCCATATCGTTGAATTATTTCCACTTGTATCACCATCCTCCTTTTCTATAGCAATACTATGCAACTTATCTTCACCACTGCAATTTGCTGTTAAGGACCATACTACTCCTTCTTCTAATGCAATCCGTGCGACCAACATATCGCTGACACCTTCAGTGTCGACAACCAATGTTTGATTGCCGACAGTTACGTTGGAAGAGTACCAACCAACAACGATAATTTCCTGTTCATTCAGCCAAGCAGTATCACTTATTGAAACGCTAGAAGAAAGTGTTTCTTCCAATACATGAGGATGGGCGACAAATTTACCGCTTCCAGAGTGACCTCCTCCACCGATATCTCCGGAATATGCTTGAACTTCCATCTCAGACATAATCTCTGAAATTGGATCTGAGATTGGGATAAGAACTGCGCAGCAAGTCAATACAATCATGACAGTATAGGTTCGCATGTTTATTTGTAGAAGTCCATATTCTTCAATCATTTGCAAAGAACAATCTTACGATTAACGGCATTGAGAATGTAATGGAAAGTGGTTTAGACTGGCACTATTTCAACGTAGCAGGGCCGTCATGTCAATTGAGAAGCATGCAACCATCTCGAGTGAATTTACTCCTGATGCGTTCTACCCAGTTGTACTGGGTTTCGCCCTTGCTACAATCATCTGGCACTTTTGGGTGCCGCGCTCCCTCAGACGCATCCAGATCGCCTTCAATACCGGAGGTGATGATTACGAAGTGCACCGGATTTCAGAAACTGTTTCCGAAGCAAGAGACCTACTAGGCATCAAGGGTGCAGGCTGGGGAGTTCTACTCTATTTGATGGCGATTACTGGTGTCATGATTCTCACCATGGAGATTCTGATTAAACCATTCAATCACAGCATCTACGTATTCCAAATTGTGTTCTTCATGATTGGCATCCCAATCTTAATCTCTCCAGTCTCTTCAATAGCAGCGCAAATATCGCCAAAGGTTGGGCATAAGCGTAAGGACATAGAAAAGGCCGAGAAACGAAAGTTGCTGCGCTTTTTTGTAGGTGGAATAGTACTTTCTATATCTGTTTGGCTAGTTAATCTACTACTTCAAGAATCAGATGCTCCATTTGAGCAAATCGCTGCATTTACACTATTGATTATGCTTCTACCATCTATTGTAGCCTATGGTAGGATATTGGGTTCGTGTTGGAACGTCCTGTTGCACTCCAAGTATCATCGCGCGGCAGGTCGCGTATCTATCCTATACCCGGATGCGCCAGGATTCTGGGCGCGTGTAATGGCGATGATTATCTTCGTCAACGCATTACTGATGCCATTAACAGCCCTCAATGGAATGGTATCTTGGGTAATTCAATTCAGCGATCTATCCTCACTATTCGTCCACTCTGACAGAGTCCTAGAAATGGATGGATACCAAGCCAAATCTCTATTGGGTGAAGGAGGTATTATCGGATATTACTTCGTCGAAGTATCTTGGTACATCAACGATTACACAATCAGAAATTTAGCCACTGCATTGGTAGTCATTTTCTTGTTATTGAACGTCACAATCGTTGGAATTGCTTTCGTCTATGAAGTTGCACGATTGATGTTCCTTGGAGCCTCCCATATTAGCGGCAGTGGTGGAATAGTTTTCGCGGACCCAAGAACTCTAAGGTCAGAAAAAAGTCAGCAAGCGCGGATTTTGCAATTCTGTTTCATGGGATTCGCAGGATATACTGTCCTGCTACTATTGGTCTCACTCTTCCATCGATTCCCTCAATTCCTCCCAGATACTTCAGGTTGTGCGACTTGGGTACAGAATGTGGATGCAATAGACGCAGGTTTCTGTCCAATATTTGAGCCAGATGTACTCGAGCAGTTGTTATTCACTCTCGCTGTATCTGGTCAAGCAGTTTTCTTCGTTGTATGGTTGATGTCGATTAGACGTGCAGGCCGACTACGTAGAATTCGATTTGATTTGAATAGCCGTGATCTAAAGGAAGCCTCGCGTAAAATGGTGTCTGGAGATGTATCAATAGGTCAGAGAATAAAACGTAGTCTGAAGAAGGAATTGCACGAAATCGTCGCCTCTGACAAATTACATCAAATGTCTGAAGTTGTAAAGATGCTTGAAAGAACAAACGACCGTAGAGATAGATTGTTCAGAGCCAAGGCAAAGATGTTGCATGCAGTATCTGTTGGACGTTGGCGCAATGCAGAGGAACGGGCAACCAGCGTATTAGCTCAGAATAGAGGAGAGGACGACCTTGCGCGCAAAGTACTCGCTATGTCAGCCATTGCTCAGCGTGATTTACAAGAGGCCGCTACTGCTATAGAAACTTTAGATTCTGATGATATTGAGGTTGCACTCATGCTTTGGGTCATCGACTTAATGCGCACTAGATCCGAGGGTGTCGATAACCTCGATAGAGTTGCACACACACCAGCAGGACGTAGAATCATCGACCTGATGGAGAGGTATTCAACTTGGTTCCCATGGGGTACGGATGTAAGATGGGAAGATACTCAAATTGAAAGATTAGGTGTTATCAGCGACATAGGTTTGCTGCGCCTACACGGCCAGTATAGTATGGCTTTGGAAATTGTAGAGAATCTACAGGCGGGTTTGCATGAAAAGCATACTTGGGTCCGATTAGATGTTGCACATTCCTTGGTTCTACTAGATCTTGGCAGAACTGCTGATGCTATGGAATTGTATGTGCGTTTGATGAAAGCCCACTCTCAACACCCGTGTGTTGCTGGACTGAATGAAGTGCTGCGTTCACATGGACTAATCAAGAGTAAACTAAACCACAAGCGAGATGAATGGATTCCAGAAGTTGTCGTTGCTGCAAATGACCCTTCGCTAATCGAGTGGGGTAAGATGATTGATGACATGCC
>DAWL01000032.1:0-6032 GCA_002505935.1 Euryarchaeota archaeon UBA226
ACTAAATCTCGCAACCTCTGCCAGCGCGGGTCGTCCCTCAACTGAGAATGTACGGTCATCTTCCTCATGTTGCGGTCATGAACAGTGTCGATGAATGTTCTGTAACCCGGCCTTGGTAAGGAAGGGGAGTGACGCGCATACTTGATGAGGCCTCGGCGTAAGCAACCCCCTATGGCCTCGGCGGACATATCGGATTCCAATGTCCAGACAGGCTCACAATCTCTTGTGACCGATATAGATGAAAAGCGCCTTCAGCGAGAGATGGATTCGTATCACCAATGGCTAGATGATAAGACTGAGGAGTGTTATCAAATAGCAACTATCGCTCGACAAAAGGGCTTAGATCACTCATTAGATGTTGAAATTCCGCGCGCTAATGACCTCGCCGGAAGAACCGAGAAATTGTTAGTAGATTATCTCCAAGATTTGGAGATTGCTGATGACATTAGAACTATGCTAGCCGAACATGATCGTGAAACTACAGCCATCAAGATGGCGCAAAATGTTGCAAAACAATTCAGAGAATCTGGACAAGACATGGTCACTTCAATCGATGTTGGCTTACGTGTTGGTTTAGCGATTCTGACTGAAGCCGTTTTGGTTGCCCCATTGGAAGGTATCAGCGAAGTCAGGCTATTGAGTAATGCCGATGGTTCTGAATTTGTTTCTGTCCACTTCGCTGGACCTATTCGGGCAGCAGGAGGAACTGGACAAGCTTTGGGCGTGTTGATTGCCGACATGATTCGCAGAGATATGGGGATCGGGCCATACGTACCAACACAGCCACAGATTGAACGAGTGAAAGAGGAATTTGGATTATACCGAGGTAATCTACAGTATCGCCCCCCTCCTGAAGAGATTGAAGTCATGGTCAAAGATTGTCCAGTCATGATTAATGGAGAATCTACAGAAGATATCGAATGTAGCGGTTACGGACACGTTACGAATATCGATGAGCCGCGAATCAGAGGCGGGGTGCTTCTGGTGATAGGGGAGGGGCTTTGCCTAAAAGCGCCAAAAATCCAGAGACATACTGAAAGATTGAACGTCCCGGGATGGGACTTCATCTCTAAATTCGTAGCCAAAGAAGAAAAGGATGGGGAGAAGAAATTCGTAAGCAAAAGAGTAGAGCCGATTCGAAAGTTCATGCAGGATATCATTGCTGGGAGACCGGTATTTGGAGATCCGTTGGAACGTGGAGGTTTCAGACTAAGATATGGAAGGGGAAGGGCGTCTGGATTGGCTGCAGGTTCAATCAATCCTACTTCCATGTCAGTAATGGATGATTTCTTAGCCGTTGGTACGCAGATGAAGATTGAGAGACCAGGTAAAGCATGTGCAGTTACTCCATGCGACGAATTAGAAGGGCCGTGGGTCATTCTCAACGATGGGCGCTTCCTCAGGATTGACAATCAGTCGCAATGGAAGGAGCATGGAAATTCGAGCATCGAAATCTGGGACAATGGAGAGATCGCTCTAGGTTATGGAGAATTCATGGAGAATAACAAGAATCTAGTCCCTGCATCTTACTGTACTGATTGGTGGGCCAGCGAATTAGTCGAAGCAATCGAAGCGGGGAGTTCGGTTGAAGAATTGTGTGAAATGCTTGGTATCGATTCATTACCAGAATTGAGTAGAGACAAACACCGTTTCCTGAGGAGCATGACTCTTGATTGGGATAGTTCAGTTGCAATTAGCAAGAAATATGGCACATCATTACCGCCTCCAAACAATCCTTGGTGGATTGATTTACCACTCGAATGGGTGGGTGAATTGGCTCAAATCCTTGAAAGTGCAACTATTCAAAATGGAATGCTGATATTGAAAGAGGTCGTCAAAGATTGGAAACGAAATCAGAACTATCTTGATTCATTACCAGAAAAATACGAGTTGATTTTTGACCATCACGAAAGAAGTATACCTCATATCAAAAGACATGGATTCGCCAAGGCTTGTATGATGCTTCTCGGCTTAGAGCACCACCATTCTGATGGTGATTTGTGTATTACTGGTGTTTGGCAATCCGTCTTGGAAGGGTTTGGCTTACAACCCGATGGAAAGGTTGTGAAAAGGGTCCGAGCGATGGAGGAACATCTAACGGAACGATTGGACAGATTACAAAATGCAAAAGCAGTAATTGGGCAGGAAGGGGAGAGATTAGCAGATTTACACAGAAGAAGAACAGATGTTCGTATCGCTGCTGAAACAGATGCTCGTCAAAGAGGCCTCTCGATTGCTGAGACTGACAAAGTGGGTCGAGAAGCAATGGAGGAAGTCGAAGATTCTGGGCCGGCCAACCCTTCGGATTTGATGGCGGCAAGAAGCCTAGAAGACGAGCATGCGATCGAGGGTTCGCTATGGTTAGTAAGGAAATGTAGCAATCTCCGATGGGAAAATAGCGTGGCCGTCAGGGTTGGTGCAAGAATGGGTAGACCGGAAAAAGCCGCACCTAGAGAAAAGCCCACTACACATTGCATATTTCCAGTAGGAACCTCTGGGGGCCCTCAGCGTTTATTCTCAGTATTGATCGATAAGAATAGTTTCAATGCTGATGTTGGAAGAAGAACCTGTACCATTTGTGGTCGTTCAGCAATCATGCTTAGATGTCAAAATGAAGATCCGGCAACGGGCAAGATTTGTGGCGGTAGAACCGAGATGTCTGGTGGGGAAAAAGAAGGGAGCCGTAGAAGGGGAGTTGCTCAAAATATTCGTTTTGCTTCCTTCATGGAAGAGGCAAGATTGTCTCTGGGCATTGATGTCCTACCAAAATCCATCAAAGGTCAGAAAAAACTGATGTCAAGAGATCAAACTCCTGAGGCTTTGGAAAAGGGTATCCTTCGTGCCTTACATGGAGTGCCAGTATTTCGTGATGGCACGGTTAGATTCGATATGAGTGATGTGCCAACAACTCACTTTACTCCTACTGAAGTCGGAGTTGCTTGGCCGCGCCTATTCGATCTTGGATATACTCACGACATAGATGGTAAACCGTTGAATAGCGATGAACAGATGCTAGAAATTTACCCTCAAGATTTCATCGCCAGCAAATCTGCTGCCGATTTCTTCCTAAGAACATCTCACTATATCGATGATTTGCTGGAGCGATATTACGGCCTGGAAAGTTACTATCAAGCGGAGACCATCGATGATTTGGTTGGGCATTTGATAATTGGATTAGCACCTCACACATCAGGAGGTGTGCTGAGTAGATTCATTGGCTGGTCTGATTCCTCCGGAGGGTTCGCTCACCCACTATTTCACGCTTCAAAGAGAAGAAATTGCGATGGTGACGAGGATGCCATCATGTTGCTATTAGATGGGTTGCTTAACTTCAGCAAGCATATCCTACCTGCAAACCGCGGTGGACAAATGGATGCACCATTAGTTCTAACTACAAGATTGAATCCTACTGAAATCGACAAAGAAGCCTTGAATGTTGATTCTGCTTGGTATTATCCTTCAACATTCTATGAGTCTAGTAAACAACAAGTTCACCCGAAAGAAATTCTCCATATGATGGATATCGTCGAACGGAGATTGGAACATATTTCTGCAGTTAGGGGATATGGCTTCACTCACGACACAAAACGTATCGATGAAGGCCCTGCTCTCTCAGCATACAAGACTCTAGAAACAATGGTTGACAAGATGAATGGGCAATTGAAATTGGGTAGCAAATTACGTGGGGTCGATGTGCGAAATGTCGCTTCAAGTGTGGTCAGGTCGCACTTCCTTCCCGATTTAAGAGGAAATTTGCTTGCATTTACGCGCCAAAAAGTTCGTTGTGTTTCTTGTGGACATAAATACCGAAGAATGCCTCTAGCAGGACATTGTATCCAGAAAACCAAGCGGCTTTCGAAAGGACTGGGAGCTCATGGAGTAACTGACAGCGGAGGGGACATCTGCAAAGGCAATCTCGCATTGACAGTCTCTGAAGGTGCTGTTCGCAAATACATCAATGTAACCAAACACGTAATGGAAACATACGGAGTTGACGACTACACGCGCCAGAACGTGGAATGGTTGGCTGCCAGTACTGAAAGCCTGTTCAACAATGACAAAGCAAAACAGATGTCATTGTCAGATTTCCTCTGATTAATCTTCTTTCATCAAATCGTAGATGTCTCCCACTCTCTGAATCCTGTTGTCAGCCGCCAACGGATCCTCGAGTCCCGACAAAGTGTCTAATTCCATGTCTTCGATTAGTTCCGTCTGGTCAATTTGAGGAATATCTGGCTCCAACTCTTCTCCAGCATCTGTCTCAGCGTTCATTACCGGCTGACTGACTGCTAATTGCTCCGAAACCATGCTGCCACCAAGGTAAGGCTGTAGATCATTAATCTCGGCTGCGGTGCGGTCTAACTCCTCCATTTCACGGTGAATCGCTTGCCAATCTTCCAACCTGCGCAAACGTGCTAATGGTTGCACCCTCTTCGACCGTGATAATTTACGACGGGCCACTAATATTGCCGGAAGTGGAAATAGAATCGCCATGACGGTTGCGATTATGTATCCTTCACTAGACAATCCCTTCCATACCTGCATGTGAACGGTTTGTTCGGCTTGGACTCCAAACGGCACTGTGGTCGAAACTCGGTGCGTACCGGGAGAAAGTTGTAACTCGGTTGAACAGTCCTCTCCCACTTGTCCGGACCATTGATGCAATACGTTACCCCTTGAGTCCAACATCCTCCATGAGACATCTGTCGAATTAGCTTCTTTGGTTTCATCCAAAACAAACTGACAATCAATCGTTGTAGGAACCGTTCTAGCCATTAGCATCATATCGGGCACCTCAAAAGTGTGCATACTTCGAAAACCTGCTTCGGGCTTGTTTACTTCTACATCACTGGTTTGACTTTGCGCAACAAGCCAAGCCGAATTCATTCCAACAATCATGAAAATCATCAGCAAGAAGGCTTGCTGTTGAGTGCGCTTTGCTTGTAATTCTGTAACTGGATCATCCGCTCCTTCTGGAGATGTTTGGGGGTCATCTTCAGGAATCACGAACATCACTCCATTTGACTCCAGTTAGATTGATGATTTCAGCCATCCATTCGAGTTTTCGTGATTTGATTAGAGAATCCGTGTTTCCACTCCATCTACCAACCTCGTCAGTTCTGAAACCACATAGGACAATATTCTCTATGTCAACACCCACATGTTTTGCCAAAGCAATGGCTCGATCTCCGTCTGTGAATCCTCCTGGATTAATTGTGCCTTCAATGACCTCAGGACATTGATGTGTCAGGACTATCGGAAGGGGGGAAGTAAGACACCTCTCCAACAAGTTCCTCCAATTTTCCATGTTGTCTCCATGAGCATGCAGAATCAAGGGGGCCCTACGAGTCAATGCATCATCGAGATATGGGTGGCCATCTGCATCCGAAACTACTGCTACAAGATTTTCCCATGCCTCTTCAGAATTTTCCAACTCAGAAAAGACCCCAATCGCCCCATCCGCAACCAAGATGGCGTCTCCATAATTCATGCAAGCACGGAGTTCTTCTGCTTGGACTGCAGCGCCTACAATTACAACACGTTTTGCTGAACATAGAGTTTCGGAAATTTTTGATAGGCACTTTTGCCTGTTCTCTTGTTGCCACACAAAACATTCTGTTTCTGAAATCTCTTCAAGCAATGAATGAATACTCCGCTGATCTCTTTCGAGACTCCATCCAAATTCCCCTCTAATTCGTTCCTGAATCTGAATCAAAGGAGGTAACAAGGTGGCATTGGCTTCCGGCACGACTTTCGCAGCACCGATAATGACATCAAACCACTCCACAGATTCTCTCACTTCAGTCGTTTGTTTCAAAAACCCTCGACTTTGTTCGACGAATGATGCCAATACCGATGGAGGTGCCGGAAATCTCTGACGAGGTCACTCTTGCCAGGTACCCTTTCCTACCTCAATCGGGACCATGGATACAAATGATGGCTCAAACAGAAGGTATCGATTTAGATTCCCTATTAGATTCCGAATTCTTGGAGGACACCCGTAGAAGAGGAAGGTTACGCTTAGTCGAATC
>DAWL01000032.1:6445-6736 GCA_002505935.1 Euryarchaeota archaeon UBA226
ACATATTCAAGACTCGTTGCATGCGCTTGCGATCAAGATGTTATTCTATCCAAATGGGCACAGGCTGAAGCAGAGCGCGCAGAGAAATTACTGGCCATGGATATGGAGAATATCGAAAACATCGCCAAAACCTATCTTTCGGAAATCCGCAAAGTGGAGGCGGTAATTGTTGGAAGCAAAGATAGCCGAAGTGGGGTAATCTGGGAAATTGGATTATCAGATTTTATCGAATTGGTTCCTGGAATAACAGGACCGCGGTGGAGGTTGCCTAATCAGGATTTGAACAAAGGG
>DAWL01000069.1 GCA_002505935.1 Euryarchaeota archaeon UBA226
ATTCAGAATTGGGAAAGACATTGTGGGTGGTCAGACTCTCTGATTGGTCTATGGAGACAAAATCTGATGGTAGTCCGAAAGAGGTAGTTTACATCGACGGGGGGCACCATGGCAATGAATACCTAGGAACTGCTCTAGCGTGGTTGTCGGCAAAATGGTATATCGAAGGTTGGAATGAAGGAAATGAAGAAGCAATTGAGGTCCTTCAAACTACGGAAGTACATGTACTAATCATGTTAAATCCAGATGGTAATGACATCGATACTAGGTGGAATATTAATCAAGTTGATTTGAATAGAAATTATGACCATTACTGGAATACTTGCCCTACAACTCAGCCTGGTAGCAGCGCTTTCAGTGAATCAGAAACCGCCGCCAATTCTGCTTATATGAATGCTGAAGTTGCTGATGCCGACCTCTATGTAACAATGCACACAGGTGTTTGGATCATGCTCTACCCATGGGGTAAGTGGCCAGAACAGCCATCAGATTGGGAATTGTTTCATGGAATCAGAGAGGATGTCCACAATAACATCTCTGAGATTCCAATTCAAAATGCAAATCAGGGGTTATATCCCAATTGCGGAACAAGTCGAGATTACGGCTACGGAGTAATGGGTTTCCCAACCTTTACCTTCGAAACTGACGATGAACAATTTGTCCCCGGATCATTTGAAGCAATTAATGAACGACTAGAAGAAGAAATGGATGTAATGAGATATCTGATTTCTAATGTCTGGCATTGGAGGGCTCGCTTACATGTGCAAGAATTGAGTGTCGAAGATGACCAATTAACCGCTACTGTGGTTAACGAGGCGCGAGCAAGTACATCGAACGCTACAATTTGGTGGGTTCCTGAAGGAGTCGATGCATCTAATCTGAGCGTTGCTAACGAATTGATTGATGAATTCAATCGAACATTCACCTTGTCTTCAGAAGAAGCCATCATGATCGGAGACTTCTTTGGTGTAAATGCGACCAATTCGACCAAAGTAACATTCAACCTTCCAGATGGAGTTTCCGAGAAGGGAACATTCATTCTTGTGTATCAAAAAAGAGTAATCGATTCTTCAATGGCCGTGGTTGAAGCAGTTGAGAGACTTGATGTATCCTTTACCAATTCAGAAGAAGAAAATTGGTTAGGAGGCTGGGGTATTTTCGACCCTAGTGCATTCTTGATTTCCCTACTTGCTGCGGCATGGTGGGCATCGCGTCGCTGAATTGTATGCCGTAGGCTTGACAAAGTGCTTCATACTCGCACCCTTTGGTCAGAACAATGAATGTCGATGTAGATGGAATTGGAAGCGTATCTGGTACCTTGGTAGTGCCAGTCATGGAGAATGCCTGCGAAGTTTCTTCATTGAACTTAACAGAAGTTGCAGAGGGACTTGTAGAAACGATTTCGCATGTAATAGAGAATGGTGATTTCAAGGGCAAGGCAGGTTCAAGTTTGACCATTCACAGTACCGCTGGTAAGGCGATTCTTGTTGGTCTTGGCAAGGAGAAGGACTTGGATACTGACGCTATCAGAAATGCTGGTGCAAGCCTAGTTTCGGGTCGAGGGAAACAGCACGGTAAGGAATTCACAGCACGTTTGGCAGGTTTGTCCAGTGAACATGCAGCGGCGTATATCGAGGGAGCGATTCTGCGTGACTATGATTACGACCAATACAAATCAAAGGATGATGATGACGACGATGATGGAGAACTTTCACTACATGCTCAGGTCGATGATGTAGCTGGCGTTGCTGCAGCAGCGGGCCTTTCTGCACAGGTAGCGACTGGAGTGCACCTAGCCAGAGATTTGGGCAATGCTCCTCCAAACGATCTGTATCCAATGGCCTATGCTGAGAAAGCCATCAAGTGGGCTGAGGGTAAGGACAACGCAACCGTCACTGTCATCGAATATGAAGAGGCATTGAAACTAGGAATGGGCGGACTCTGTGCAGTTGGTATGGGTAGCGATCGCAAACCATGTATGGTCATCTTTGAACTAAACTCAGACGCTGGAGAACAACCTCCAGTAATCGTCGGTAAGGGAATTACATTCGATACCGGTGGAATTTCGATAAAACCGAGCGCTAGTATGGATGAGATGAAGTACGACATGCACGGTTCCGCTACTGTCTTTGGATTGATGCAGGCGCTATGGGCTAGTGGGCATGCAGGTCGTGTTGTAGGAATTTCATGCATGGCTGAGAATATGCCAGCGAGCAATGCTCAGCGTCCTGGAGATGTAATTACCACAATGTCAGGAAAGACTGTAGAAGTTCTGAACACCGATGCTGAAGGAAGATTGGTACTTTCAGATGGTTTGCACAAGGCCTCGCAATACAATCCTGAATTCATTATCGATTTGGCAACACTGACTGGGGCAGTAGTAATTGCTCTTGGACATGAGGCAACAGGAATGTGGTGCAATGACGACGACTTGGCAGAACGCCTGAAGAACTCTGGTAATGCTTGTGGAGAATTGATCTGGCCTATGCCTCTTCTACCGGCCTTTGAGAAGGATATGAAGGACAGTAAAATCGCTGACCTACGCAACCTCGGAGGAACTCGCTGGGGTGGCTCAAATACCGCCGCTGCATATCTCAAGCAATTCGTAGGAACCACAGGTGAGGGTGATGATGAGAAGCAGATTCCTTGGGCTCATCTCGATATCGCTGGAACCGCTTGGGGAGCCAAGACAAACAAGATGGTTGCACACGGAGCGACTGGTATTCATGTCAGGGCTTTGCATCATCTTCTAACGCAGAAGTGATTATTCATCTTCCGATAAGATTTCAAGCAAAAGGTTCTGGTCGGTCCATGAACCGAAAAACTTCCCGTAACCAGCGCAAGATTCGTCTTCCAAAGGGGTTCAAGAAAAAGGCAAAAACCACGTCTGTTGAAAAGGTCGATGTAAAGCAGCCTGAAGCGTCCTGTCAAACTTCCGGTTGCGGTTGTGGTAACTGAGTATCACCGCCCCTCACTCTTTGCGAATAGGCTAATTTTGCTAAAGCAGAGGTGATTAACTGATGTATGCATATCCCGAGTATAGTACTACTCCATCCATTCGATTAGTAATCCGTACTTCAATTTCGCAAGAACTGCTACAGTGATCAAATCCGCCACTTTCTTGGATCAATATTGTTTCACCGACACTCCAATCTTGACCTGTAGATTCACCATAGGCTGAACAATAATAACTGCTGC
>DAWL01000134.1 GCA_002505935.1 Euryarchaeota archaeon UBA226
GTTGAAGGGAATTGTGATTAGCAAGGGCTATCTTCTTGTTGCACTTCACAGCCTCATGGCAGAAAGGGAAGTTGTTGCTACATTGTTAGGAATTGCTCAAGATGGAGGTCGACCACAAGCCGGCTGTATCAAGGAATGTTGCTCGCCTGCTCATGAGGACCCTTCTTTGGTCAGGCATCCTGTTAGTCTTGGCATAGTTGGGCTGGACCATTCCACTCACCTATTCGAAGTGACTAGAGAATTGGCATGGCAATTGGAGTGTTGGCATAAGGCCGACCCGGTAGATGGCCCTCTTGATTCTCTATGGGTTACTCACGCGCATCATGGACATGTTGACGGTCTAGGATTGTTTGGACGAGAGGGTATAGCGGCCGAAGGTCTTGATATCCATTGTAGTGAGTCTTTTGCTGATTTGATGCATAGAACACCTGCTTGGAAGGCAATGTTAGACCAAGGAGTTCTAGAAATGAAGTCCTTCGCTTCTGATGACATTATTTCTCCCACCTCTGAATGTGGATTTACTGTGCAACCAATCCTTATTCCACATCGAGATGAATTGTCTGATACCCACGCATTTTTGATTAAGGGTCCACGTGAATCCCTTCTGTATATGCCTGATCACGATTCTTGGACCCAGACTCTTGATGCGGCTGGCGCAGATGATATCAGGTCATGGTTTCAATCTCTTGAAGTCGGAACAGTCCTTTTGGACGGTACTTTCTGGTCTGAGGATGAATTGGAGAACAGAGATCAAGCAGAAGTCCCCCATCCACCAATTAAAGCGACGTTGGAGGCTTTAGGAGCTAAGCAGGAAGGTGACCCAAGAATCGTATTTATTCACCTGAATCATACTAATCCCTTGTACGATCCTGTTTCAGAGCAGGCCGTTGAGGTGGCTGATTTAGGTTGGGAGATCGGTTCAGAGGGAATGTTGTTCCTTCTCTGATTCAGCATCATGTTCATGAAATGAATGCGGGTCGGCGGGATGTTCCTATGCGCATACGTGGCAAGGTCAGTTCCGGATTGGGTAGGGCCCATGTGTTCATGGCGCAGACGCATTATCAGGAACAGTTCAAACAGATTCTCGGTAAGACCGCATGGCCAGGGACTCTGAATGTAGAAGTTTCAGGAACAGATTTTGTTAACCACTTGGCACTTCGTATCATCGCAGGGATAGATAGCAAGGATGCTCCCGAGGGTTTGATGTTAGAAGCAAGGAAAAAAGAGACTTCAGATATTTCTTCCATCAAGGTGGAGGGTTTTTTGCGAGACGGAGTATCCTTTGGTGGTGCCACGGCATTCATGGCTGAGATTTCTTCAGAAGAATCTGTGCCCTGTGCAGTTTTGATTCCAGATTTGACTAGGCACATTGACGTGGTTGAGGTTATTTCCACTGCATTCTTGAGAGAGTCTCTACAAGTTCAAGATGGTGATGAAGTGGAAATCAAGGTGCTCGTATGATGGCATCCCATTGTTCGTGGCACAATAATTTCTGTTCAAGCCTAGCAACTTCTACCCAACGCTGAAAGGCGCGCCTGTTCAAATTCTTGTTCGGAGGGGTATTTGCCTTCTTTGAGGTGATTACCAAGCGGGAACGGTTGAGCAGATGTGAGTTTGGATGTTCGACCTCCCATAGGATTAACCAATCTGCACTGACTAGTCCAAGATCTTGTTTGATTTGTGGCTCATCCAGTGCTTTGCGTACTTGTGCTTCTTGGAGGCTGTCTTTTGCTAAGCCGACTAAAGCAGACGCAATTCTCCTCACCATATTCCAGAGAAATGCTCTACCGGTTATCTCAAAGCCGATGATTCGTCCATCTTTGTCGGTCAATGGTCGAGCCGACAGAATCTCTCTGATTGTGTCTGGAACATCATCTGTGCGTGAAAAATTCTTGAAATCATGCTTGCCAACAAAAATATTCAGCCATTCTTGCAGTCTTTCAGCAGGCACATCTTGCCAATCTTCCAAGGCATCCAAACGGTATCGATAGGTTCTGCTCTCTGCCCTGCGTGGATTCCAATTCTTTTCTTTTGTAGTTGCAGCCCATACCACCAAATCCCCCTCCAGTTGGTCATTCATTGCATTGATGAATCCAGATTCTTGCATGCCATCCCAGAATTGGGAGTCTATGTCAAAAGCAGCGACATTCATTCGCACATGTACCCCCGCATCCGTTCTACTAGCCAAAGCCAGAGGCTGTGGATTGCTCAAGGGTCTAGAGATGAATCCAAGGTCTGCTAATACATCCTGCAATCTGCCTTGAACAGTCCTCAAATCAGGTTGTACTTGACTTCCGTGAAAGGAATCTCCAAGATGGCCAAATGCGAATGCAAGGCGAGTTTTCTCGCCACTCATGCCCTCACTCCTTGAGTATCTCAGAAGCGGCACTTCGGTCGTAACCCAATCCGCCAACGGCCCAAATCAATGCTTGCTCTACCCATGGCTGAACCATTGGGTTGGCCTTTTCGGGGTCGATGACTTCGATTGTATCAACGATGTTTCGAGCAGCCATGTATAGGACATCATCTACAGGAATATCCGCCATCTCAAGCCTACGACTGTAGCGCTGGAATTCCTTGATGGCGACTGGTAGGCGTCGGCACTCGAGTGCGAAGCCTGCAAAGTCAGCGATGTACTCGTCGTTCTCCTCATCCAATTCCATCGCCTTCTTGTAAGACATCATTATCTTAGTTCCTGGGATTACATCTTCTTGCTCTTCAGTATTCAGCATGTTGGCGAATTCTGCATATGTGTGATGCACCATTGCAACATCTGGATGCTCCTTGGTTTTGCTCTCAAGTTCCTCTACGGCACCCTTCAAATCGCCGTTGCGGAACATCTCAATTGCTGATTCTAGTATTTCTTCACTCACCATCTACACCTCGACAAGGGCTGTGGATAGTTTCTCGGTTATCAACCAAGCGGAACGAGTTTTACATTCACTCACTTGCTTTGAGGGCTTCAGCGATCTTCTCTGCTTGCCTGTCTGCAGCCTGTTCCTTGACCGCTCCAGCGGCTTCGTTAATCTCTTTCTCAAGACCGTACGGGTCTCTAACTCCAAAGAAACAATGCTTAGGGTTCTGCGAGATAGAACGCTTTGTCCTCTGGAACATCAACAAAGCGAGGAAAGCGCGCATAACTCCTTTCCCTGCCTTCTCGGCTGCGCTGTCATTCTCATCGGCCTGTGGGCCAATGGAACCTCCAGCGGCTACACCGGTAGTGCTCTCTTGGATCCCAAGCCCTGTTCCAGTCATCGGGATGACAGAACCGAAGTTGAAGGTCTTACCAATGGCTCCTTGGATGACGTTAATCTCTCGAATGTTGTCAAACAGGAATCGGCGACGGGATCGGCTCATCATGAAATCCTGCTGTAGAATTACTGCTTGTGAGGTAATTGCGTATGTGTAGGATCTCTGTGTCCATATTGTGAACATGATGATGAAG
>DAWL01000130.1 GCA_002505935.1 Euryarchaeota archaeon UBA226
TACATACCTGAATGTTGGCTATGTTGCTTCAGGTTTTGGAATCCTGATTGCACTGTACCTCCTGTATGTGGAGATTGTACCTCTAGAGATGACATTCTGCCAGTATTGTAGTCTTGCACATATTGCAGACGTCATCGCTTTTGTCATGTTCCTGAAGTTGAAGAATATGTATGGAACTGAGGAATGGGATCCTGAGGTTGTTGCAGAGGCAAACGCTGCCAAAGAGCGAGAGAAAAGGCGTCAAGAACGTAAGAAGGGCGGAGGATTCGTTAAACCAACGAGCCGTGCTGGAGATGAAGAGGAATGAGCCAAAAGGGATTGGCTGGAATTCTGTTGTTGACCGGTGCTTTGCTGGTTGGAGCAGTTGTATTTGATTCCATCAATTCAGAGGGCAAGAAGGACTCAGCACAGAATTCCGGAGATGATTCTCAGAATTCAACCAGTAACTACTCTGGAAATTATTCGGGAGTAGATCATGAATTGGCAAGAGAATGCCTTGAATCACACTCTAATCTATCGCAACATTTCCATCCATATCTCAGTCTATATGTTGATGGTCAACAAGTGGCGATCGAAGCCAATGCCGGTATAGGAACTGAAGTGTGCGACGGTATGCATGTTGTGCATACGCATGATTCGAGTGGAAAGTTGCATGTCGAGACTCATGAACCGGCTGAAGTGGTTCTAGGCGTGTTTTTCCAAATATGGGACGTATATCTTGACGATGATGGCATCTTTGACAAGCGCGTCAATGAGACACACGAACTTGTCATGTCCGTAGATGGCGTAGTGGTTGATACCTACGAAGATCACATATTATCCGATGCGCAACAGATAGTCATCGAGTATCGCGAACGTGCTCAGGGCTGATAGGCACTGGCAGTATCGAAATGACGTTCGATGACGTGAGTTTCTACAGGCTCCATTCGGATGACTGTGACGTCGATCCTCTCAGAGTCTGAGTACTCCTCTCGCAGTTCAGCAAAGAGATTCGCCTGTACAGTTTGCAGGTTTTTCCCTTCAATCATGGATAGATGGTGGTAGGAGATGTTGTCAACATCAACCCTGTACTCAACTACCCACTCCCTTGAGGATTCCTCCTCTTGCGTGGTTCCGTGTTCCCAGTGGCCTTCCATCAGTTGTAACTTATCTTGCTGCATCATAAAGGAAACGGTGTTCTTGCATCAGACAGGGGCTGAATGGTTTGAATAGGGAGTAGTTCAACGGCTCATGCTGTCCGGTCAATATCTCGTTTTTTGTAAGGAAATACCAATGCGCATCCAGCAAGGAATGCAAGACCTACCAACCACTGCCACAGATTACTGCTTTCTTCAAGCACAAAATCTCTGTGCATAGTATCTACAATTCCTAGAGGGACCGGTGAATCGTTATCTTCGTGAATTGCGATGACGAAGATATCATCATCCATGCTTAATTCGTTAACTAACTCGATAACTGTGCCATTATCAGTGGAGTTGAATCCGTTGATGGACCATCCTGCTCCACCCTCTATAGCCGCAGTATCATTACCACTAAGATTCAATGATATAGAATTTAGAAGGATGTTGTGGAATTCAGTCTGGCCATTGCTTGCAACACCCTTGCGTAACTCTACAGCCTGCTCTACAATCATAATTGTCAAACTCGTATTTTCAAGATATTCGAGATTTTCATTTAATTCAGCCTCGATATGAAATCCTTCAGTATTTGTGTATGAATTGAGAGTTATGTCGCTTTTCTGTCCCATACGTGCTTCTTCACGCATGATTTGCCGAGATAGTTCATTCATATCGATAACCCCCTCTCCATAGAATTCCCCGTTGATCCAGAATGCTGGGGTTCTACTATGGTCCATCTCTAACTTTGCAGAGCGTAAGCGCATTGCTTCATTGAACAATGGGTCCTCTTCTGCTCCGGGCGGTGGATGTAGAGTCAGGGTAATCAGGCGTTGATTGTGGACTTCTTGAAGTTCAACTATTTGGGGGTCTATTGTTGCACAAAATGTGCACCATGTCGCTGTCAATTCCTCTAGAATGATTACATCTCGATTACTCGACTTGTGTTCATGTCCCGCTCCTGCGACAGGAACTAATAGAATCAACATCAATAGGGCTGAAGAAGCAATTCTACGATGTGACATGTGCTCCCTGAATCGAATCCACTTGCCTTGTACTGATTGAATCTTCGCTGTATCGTTGCGACAGACATATCCCAAAGGGCTGGGCCCGTTGACTCGAGAATATGACGGATCGATGGGTTCAGGACCATCAGCGTGATGCTTGGAGGCGCCAAGCCAAGGCTGCAGGGTATAGGGCGCGTTCTGCATACAAACTCAAGCAGATTCAGAACCGCTTCACGTTGATGGCACCAGGAGACGTGATTCTAGATGTTGGCTGCCACCCTGGGGGCTGGGCTCAGGTTGCTGTTGAAGAAACTGGGGAATCAGGCGTTGTCATAGGCGTTGACCTTGATCCATGCAAACCTGTAGAGGGTGCGAAATTATTGGTTGGCGACATTACCGACCCTTCTTGTCAAGATAGAGTGGTTGAAGCACTTGATGGGCGTAGCCTCAATGTGATAATCTCAGATATTTCACCTGACATAACAGGAAGGTGGCAAACAGACCAAGCAATCGCAATGGATTTGGTTGCCAAAGTAGTTGATTTCTCATTGCCATTGTTGTGTGCTGGTGGAAGATTCGTAACCAAGGTGTTCCAAGGGCACGGCATTGAAGAATTGGTGAAAGCGATGAAACCACATTTCTCGCGAGTTAGGAGGTTCTCCCCAGATGCGAGTAGAAACAGTTCTTCCGAAGTTTATCTCGTTTGCATTAATCACAAGCCATGGGTTGCCGGTCAGGATGGACCTGAAGTGGTCAAAGCGATGGAGAAGGCCTTCGATGATGACGAGGATGAGGTCGTAGAGGACATAATCAGTACCAGATTCCGAGTGATTCGACGTAGTGGCGAAGAAGAATAGTAGTTAATCTACGTTGACTGAAATGCTCCGCTATGTGAGAGCATGTATGATGAACAACGTAGAATCGCAATATTGAGAGAAGCAGGATTCGGCAGCAAAGACCCAATCCCTGGTAGAGATTACAGCGAAGCACCTCCAACTACTACCCCAAGAACAAGAGTTGACTCTTTGGTTGCAGAGAGGCCAATTGGACGAATCGAGATGGTGGTCTTACGCAGATATCCACAAAGGATGGTGTCTTCCGAGAATTGGAACGGTTACGTAGCAGCAGCTTGTGGCAGGGATGAGACTGGAATTGTAGGGCTTGTGTTATGGGGAGATGAAGTAGAACAAGTGAAAGTAGGTGACATCGTCAGAATCGAATCGGGTTGGTGTAGGAGAAAAGGTTCGCAAATGGTGGTAAGCAGTGGCAGAAACGGCCGACTGACCGTCATTGGATGAACAATGAAGGGGTATGCAACTTGAGCAACCATAAAGAGGGGAACCATGTGGGCCACTCGACCGAGGTCATATGATGAGTGATCGTGCAAGTGTCTGTACAGCATCTGGAGTGCCATTGGTAGAGGCTGCCAGCACTTCCTTCCCTTGTCCCGAATGTGGCCATTCTATCGGAAGAAGTCCAAGGTGCCGTAATCAAGCAGTACACTGGATATGCCCAGACTGTGGCTTCCGAGGTCCCTGAGGTGTTTTCATGGGTCAAGTTGCTATCACATACAAGGTAATGGGTAAGGACGGCGATACGGATATCGAGGCTGTAGCTTCTGAGATTCGTGATTTTGCTGATGAGGTCTTCGACATTCAGGCTGTTGACCTCAAACCTCTAGCATTTGGACTTCGTTTCATTCAACTTCATGTCGTCATGGACGATGGAGAAGGTTTGGTTGACCAGTTTGAATCCAAAGTACGTGATTTATCCGATGTGGGAGAGGTAGAAGTTCTCGAGATGGGACTTCTCTGAAATTCCTTTGATTACATCTGATGTATGGGACTGCGCATGAATTCGCGTAGCAGTGTCGTTGCATAGGTGCCGCTAGGAAGGATGAATCGGAATTTGATGCAGGCTCCTTCAGGGTGCCATCTTTCTTCTTCGCCAGGTTTTCCTTGCCACTTCTCACCAAGTGTACTTGAATCTGCGATTGGAACTGTATCGACTACGAATTCACGGAAAGTTCCGACCAATGGTCTCCGAGTGCCTTTGCTAGACAAGCGCGGCATTTCTTCGACTTTCCACGATGTGTCCTCAAGACCCAATAACTCCAAGGCCTGTTTCTCATATTTGCCAGGTTCTTCAGTACTCGTTCCGGGCAGAACTCCGGTAGGCACTAGACGCCCGAGTTGACAATTTCTCTCAATTCGCGGTAAGGTTGAGGGGATTGTCTTGACCATTCTAGATACTTCAAGAGA
>DAWL01000192.1 GCA_002505935.1 Euryarchaeota archaeon UBA226
AACTGCCTCGCTACTACCTGATTCGACATCATCAAGATAGACTACCATAGTATATTCTCCTCTATTCTTCAAAAGCCAGTCCACTCTTACCAGTTCGCTCTGGCCAAATGCGATCTCAACATCTGAATCATGAATCACAAGAGTCGAGCCATCGATATCCACTGCTTCCACGCGAACCCTAACTTCCCCATCCATTCTTCCGACGTTAGCGATGCTGATGTCGACGACTAATTCATCACCAACCTCTGCCCCATCAACAGCCGAGGTTCCAATTTCTGCATTCAACTCAAAGACTGGCTGTACCATCTCCATATTCCAGGTAGCCATTGGAGATTCTGGTGAATTCAGATACTCGGAGAAGATGTTTCCAGCCGCATCCTTGCCTACAATCCATACCTCAAGCAGGACCTGTTTCTCAAATTGCCTTAAGTCAACAATTCCTTCAAGATCCAACAAAGCGGTGGCAGGAATTGAGGTACCACTACTGCGTGATTGTGCAAGATAAGCGGGCACTTCTCCCTCAGCCAATGGCAGGCTGTTACTTTCATCCTCACGCAGTCTCCATTGCATCATCATCTGCTCCCCATCCATTTGGATATCCTCATGAATACGGAATTCGATTTCGATTGAGTCTAAATCATCCAACGATAGTACCGCATCTTCCCGTGGAGCGACAACATCGCTGATTCTGGGAGCGGTTGCATCAACAACGAACCAAATGGTTGCCTCGTTAGGATCGGTCAAGTCATCCGCCAATGCTGGAAGATAATCGAGAGACAAAACCAATGGGTGCTCCCCAGTTTGTGAGGACATCGTTACTTCCAAGGTGAAAGAACCATTCTGAGACAATACACGATTGTTTGAACCGAGGAATCTACCAAGCACATCTATGTCCTGAAGTACTAGTTCTCCCGAATCTGCCCATTTCACTAGACCTTCTACCTGCACCACTTGTCCAGGTTTGACCCAGGCTCCTGCAACCTCTGCGCCGATTCCTCCAGAAGATACCTCAAGGCTCGATGAGTCAATCATCAAATCACTACTAAATCGCCAACGTAAGTCGGGCAATACAGAGAAGGAATTCTGGAACGAACGATCCCATATCTCGATGGTTGGCTCCCTGTACGTTGAACGGTCAGGTTGCATCTCCCAAGCAAGAGAGAATTGGATATCAAAGACCAAGTCTGTCGCATAAGGGCCGTCATCACCACTTCTAGATTTCAGGCCACACGAGTGTATGTTCAAGTATTGGTCACTGGTTGTGCAAGTTCTTTGTTCGCCTTCCCAAACTATCTCCATTGGAGATGAAGGGACCGTGCTGGCCAACTCAACGCGGATTCCAGCAACATCACTTCGACCATTTGGTTCATCGAAGGGGAATTGCATATGCTGTATCTCACCAGGGTGCAACCAAGCCTTTGGCCCTGAAACATGCCCTGCAGATGATGTATGAACAAATGGAGCGCCATCATCTCTGATTTGGTACATGAACAATTGATTGTCCCATCCCGGGCCACCTCCTCCAATCAATTCGTTTCCTGCAGGGTCGCTACTCAAGATGTAGCCAGAAACTATAGCGCCCTGTGCTGCTGACAAATCATTGACATAGGCTCGATAAATTCCTTGAGTAGCGCTGAGATTATCCGGCACTTGTAATTGAACTGCGAAATGCTCACCAGCATCGGGGATACCATTCGAATCAACATCATCAATCCATGAGCGCCACAACATCATGGTGGCGTAATGCGGCAATACTGGAACGTCGCCAATTGTGAACTCCAGCAATTGTGCCTGAGAAGTAGGCCTGTGATCTTCAAAGGAAACGCTACTTGCCAACAATACTGGAGCGAGTGAATCAGTAGTGAATGAATGCTCATTAGCGCATCTCCAAATTATTTCTTGAGAATCTCCTGCACTCACATTCAGAGTGAAAACTATTGGTTCACTGCTAGAAGGAACTAGTATTGGCAACTTGGCGATGCCATGCTCATCAACAGTACCTCTTGCTGCAACCACCCCATCAATGTGCAGAACGACATCTACCTCATCAACCCGAGGAGTTTGCCAGGTACTGTCTTCAAAGCGCATCTCAACTCCAACTTCAACCCAAGTTCCTGTTCTGAGATATGGCATTGAGAAAGGTACCTTCTGCCCAGCATGATTCTCCACCCACCAATCGTGAATTTCGATATCATTCTCGATTCCATTCAAGGGACCTTCGCCAAAATTCTCGACTGCTGATAAGCCACGGACACCATCATCCATGACCGGCCTGATGCGGAGGTCTACCCAAGTTTCATCATCCCAATCCCGATGTATTTGGAATCTATGTTCTGTGAATACTTCGTTTCCTTGGAAAGTAGCAACTGAAACCTCCTCTGAAAGATTGACCAGAGAATTATTTCCGCTTAATGGAATCAAACTTCCATCCAATTGCTGAAGGAAACTGACTCGACCGCTGTCGGAGATGATATCGAACTGTACTCCATTCATGTTGCCACTGAATACCTGATGTCGCGCATCTACCTCGATCCAATGTTCAGAAGCCGACAAAGTTTCACTACTGTTTAGTAAATTCAGGGAAGTGGTAATGCTACTGTGCGAATTCTCCTGATTCAGAAGACTAATCCTAATAGCACCCGGTAAAGCCATCTGCATAGCCAATGGTATCTGTAGTGTCGAGGCGCTACCCATCAGATCAGATGCTACATCATTCAAACTCATCAGAAGAGGAGAGTCAGATGTGAATTCTACCTCAAATACCAAGTTTTGAGATATAGATAACCCCCTTACCAGTAGGTCTCCAGACGCACTGGTGAATCTCAAAGAAAACCTTGCACAATCAAGAATCCCATCTATCCATGTACTGCTTGAATTAACTAGCAGCGACGAAAGTTCATGAGTTTCATTTTCATCTAGAACAAGAAGAATTGGTTCCTCAAGGTCGCCCAACACTCTCTGGGCAATAGTTTGACCATCAACGATTACTTCGACTTCTAGATTGGCTACTAGTGAAGTGATTGGTACCAATTCAAGGCTGAAAGAGTCCACCTCGGTCTTGGGCAGTATGACATCAAGACTCTGCGAGACAAAATTAGACAAGAACATCTGATGCGAATTTGCACCGTTTGAGAATCTTTGTTGATGTCCAAGCCAGCCAAGTGATGGATCGGAAATCTCCATCTCCTTTGCTCCATCATGCCCAATATCTATAGAGAGGTCTTGCGGCATTCCCCCGCCGTTTAAATCGATATTGAACGATTCGATACTCCATACTCCAGTAGTGCTCCTTATCTCGAACTGCAAATGCGACATTGGAGATGGAAGTAAGGACACTCCCTTGTCGGGCAGTGCTTTCCAAACATCGTCAATATCATAGAAACCAAACTCCACATTTCCACTCAGAGTTATGTCAGTGAATATACGAGATGTCGGGCGTGCAAGGTTGAATTCTGGAGGAACAACCTTCGATACTCCATTGCCGCGTAATTCACCGCTGCCTGAAACAGCAACCCAACTGCAATTCTCTAGATACCAACCATCATCAACAGGATATTGGATGAGCTCGCTTCGCCATCGACCCATCATATTGATCGATTTTATCCAAGGAGAGCCACCACTACCCTCAGACAACTCTATCTTGAAATTGATTGAAGGGTGCTTGACCCAATCAATGGTACCGATATCTGCAACTAGGTCATCTCTTGCCTCAAATCCAGGAATCACAGTATTCAATGCCGCATCGAAAATACTCCAAGATATTGTAGAACCCGTAGGATATACTCCTACCAATGACATCAGACCATAGGGTCCAGGTGCAACTTGAATATCGGAATCAGTGGTATGTCCGAGAGATGGGGATTTCCACCAGCCTGCAGAGTTAGAAACGCCACTTACTGGTGTGATTTGCAGATCATCAATGTTCCAACCAGTATAGGTCACCGAACCATCAGTAGTTCCGATTCCAAATCTTATCTGAAAATCGGGGTTGTTAGAAATGTACGAAGAAATGCTATAGGAGACTCTAGTGAAACTGCTTTCAATGACTGTTGTGGAAGAGTGAGACCATACACTATTCCAGTTCCCGTTGGCATCTTTGGCTTGGATGTATGCGTGGTCGTAATAATAGCTCTCAATTCCAATACGTCTTTGGAATGACATCTCCCATGAACCGGAACAATGGGAACAGTTGATGCTAGGGCTGGTTGCCCAAGAAGTGCTGGACAAGGAATTCGGGTAATTCCCATTGTAAGTATAGAGGGCATTACTGCCTGAAGTTGATCGAGGATTGGAAAGCGAGGAATCTTGGCCAACATACCAACCGCTACCAAGTGTCCAATGGCTTCCTGTTCCATTCTCAAAGTCGTATGAGATACCCAGCGGTAAAACCTTGATTCCTGTGCCATTGTATTGGATGTTCTCAAAATCTGCCCGACTGTCGTTAAAATCCTGGGTGTTCTGCCATGACAACTCTTCCTGC
>DAWL01000154.1 GCA_002505935.1 Euryarchaeota archaeon UBA226
ATATAGCAACCTTTCTGCGGGTGGACGAGTTCACCGAGTCCGCACGCCAATGGGTGAACTGCTGTAGTAATCTCATTGCCATAGTAAGGGAGGATGTTAGCAATACGATATTCAGTCCATTCTTCTTCAGTCCAGGTTGCTTGCCAAGCATGGCGAACGGGAACGATGTACATGGTTCCAAAATAACTCGCATGAACTGTTGCATCGGGAGGTGTTTCATCCTCTCCGTCTCCGATGAAAACATGGTTGAGGGCGCTAATATCACTGATACTGATTGTTTGGCCGAGAATTCGCTGAGTAAGGTGTTCTGTAAGTGCTTCTTTGTGAGGCAGATAGCCGACCAATGCTACGCCATTATCGATTTGTATGACTTCACACACGTCCAGTATTTTTGCTGCTCTTGAGGTAAATATTGTTGTGCAAGAGCCTTCTACAAGGTTAGTGGAAAGACCGTCTAAATACGGTAGAACATTTTCACCTTGAATGAGAAGAATGTAAGCCTCGTGGCGCACCATGCCCATATTGGAGCCTCAAGAGAAAGACTCGCCACATCCGCAAGAGGAACTTGCATTAGGATTAGTGATTTTGAATCCACCACCCATCAGTCTGTCCACATAGTCAATTTCAATCCCATTGAGCAAATGGCTAGAGGCGGTAGGTACCAAGATGCGGAAGCCGTTAATGGATAACTCCTGGCATGGTGTTTCCGTTGCCTCAACAATTTGTAAGTCGTACATGTATCCTGAGCATCCTCCGCTGAGAACACCAACAAGTAGTGCATGACTGCGATCATCACCAAATGCATCTTCCAACATGGAAGTGGCTTTTGCTGTTATTGTCAGGTTTACTTCAACCTCATCGGGTCGATGAACTTCTAGCGGTGTTGCAGATTCACAAGTTCCACAGTCCATGTTAATCGGAATAATCCAGCAGGTGGTCCTTATTGAATATGTGCGTCTTTTTTGTCCTCAAAGTGGATGTCGTAATGACAGTGGGCTTCGTTCTCAGTTTGGCAAGTGCGCTGAACAGTAGTAGTTGTAGTACCATATCTTGCCTCTATAATGCCGCCTAGAATACCTTCATCGAGATGGCAAAACATTCCTCCAATATCTGGTCTTCCTCCACATGCTCCTGCATCTTTGACGATTACTGACAGGGGTGGAACTCCACTAAATGATAACTCGCCCATTCCCATTTCACACCAGATTTCAATCAATTGCTTATTGAATTCCTCGTTATCTTCTATGTGCGAGTACATCAGAGCAATCTCCTCTCCAATCCTATGTCCAATGTTTCGAAGTATTGGTTCCAATTGGACCCCCATCAGTTCTAGTGCGCGCGATGGAATAAGCCCATCAATCGCCTCACCTTGGTGTCTCAGGATTGCGTTAGACCAACCTTTGGTTGTATCTTCTCCATCATCCACTGCACCGAGGACTCCTTCACGGAGTTTGTGGTAAAATGAGCCTTCACCCAATGAGATTCGCAATGGTTCAACCATTTGAGCACTGATGATACGGCTACGGGCACTCTTCAAATCGATAGCAGAACCCCATACCGACTCAGCCAACTCGCGTTGCACCAACAGGAATTCCTTTGATTCGATTACCAAAGCACTGTCACTGCGCCCTCTGCCAACAGGATTTGCCTCAATAGACATAGATTGTAGCGCTACTTCAGAGTCAATCAAAGCGGCCACTGCAGTTGAGTCATCACAATGTCTGATTTCGATCGAGTCTGATAACTCATCGAAGAAACGATTTGTTTTGGCATCTAGTTGTGCCAATACTCTCACCTTGACCCCTCTTGCTGCAGCCATGTTCAGTGCCTCGAGGCAAGGGGATCGGCAGATGTGCAATATCCCCCAAGGGCCCAGCATCATCATGACGTCATTTTCTGCATCTTCGATCAACCGCTGCAGCATGGCGTGAATGTGCCCGCGTTCTTTGATGACGGTGAATGTTGCTTCTTGCACTGAAGGTGGCATTGAGATAAAGACATCAGAATCACCGGCTTCAAGTTCCTCTAGGTGTTCTTTTAGGCGCTGTAGCTCCAATTCCTCTCGAGTAATCAAGTGTTGAAAGATGTCCGAAATGGAACTGCCAATGAAGCGCATTGGACGATCGACTGTGGCTCGAACTATACCCATTTCTTGCAATCGCCTGAGTGTATTGTAAGCATCCATTCGCGTAAGGCCAACAAGAGAACCGATTTCACTGGCTTTCAAGGGCTCTCTCCCCGCCAATGCTACTGCTATTCTTGCTTCTTTTTCTTCTAATCCTGAATCGAGAAGTCTGTGGATTGCATCATCTACAGCGTTACTAGTCATAGTAGGCCCTCAGCGTGCTTTCTTCATCTTCTCTTTGTTGAGTAGATTGCATCGACGGACCTGCTCTTTGGCAAGTTTCTGTTGCTCCTTTGTTAGTCCACGAGGTATGGATTGTTCAAAGCACTTGATAGCATCTTCATATCTCTCCATCTCACCATAGGCAGTGCCCATATTGTACAGCGTCGCACCAGTCACAGAACTTGGATCAATGACCATGGCCTTGTGATGGTTCTCGATACACTTGGGATAATCCTCAAGATAGTAGAAACAGTTTCCTCTTGCGTTTAGGATACGAATAATCATCGAATCATCATGGGTGAACATTGGCAGAGCCTTGTCAAAACATGACAATGCTTGACTGTATTTCTTGTCAGCAAGTAATCCCAGTCCCTTATTGTACCATTCAACATCTTGATTCGCAACAGCAGTAGAGATGGTACTAATCACCTTCTGGCTCTCAGCAGCGACCTTTTCTTTAGCGTCCATAGCAACTTTGGAGAGATCGACTTGAGGTTCTGGTTCAGGGTCTTGCGAGACCTTGGCTGTAGGTTCAATTGGAGTAAGAAGACTATCCGGCTCAGAAACGATGTTTATCGCTGGTGCGGGGGCTTCAACAACTTCGGGAACAGTGTTGGAAACAGGTTCAGGAACAGGTTCCACAACTGGTGAAGCAAGTGACTGATTGGCATCATCTAATCCAAGGCTTATTTCTCTAGAACCCCCTCCTAGTTCCTCGTATTTCGTTCTACAACGTGCAGCAGTTGCCTCATCTCCTGCTGCAATGAGAGCTTTTGATAGACCCAGCCAATACGAAGCCTCATCTTTGTTCACTTTCAGAAGTTCTTTCCAACAAAGCACGGACTCAGTATGTTTTCCTGCAGCACTCAGCGCTCTAGCTTTGAGAGGAGATTCCTCGTCTATGTGTCGCAATGCTTCTTCGGCAAGGTGCGGTCCTTCGGGAATTGTAGGTGGGATTCCTTCCACCATCTCCAATACCTGTGCTTCACCTTCTGCCAATTCAACCAACAGGTTTGCGAAATCACTCTTTGAATCATGTTGAGGCTCAATCTCTAGTAGTTTTCTCCAAGCCTCTAATGTACCCTCAATGTCTCCATTTTCTAGGCATGCAGTTGCTAAACTGTGAGCGGCACGCGAATAATCACTCCTCAATTCCAGCGCCTTGCTGAAACATTCTTGTGCTCTAATATTCTCATTCTTTCTCCTATGGATTGCTCCAAGGTTGTACCATCCTGATGCATCAGAATCATCTAATCCCAGCGAATGATTGAATGCATCGATCGCATTATCGTTGAGGTCCAATCGGGCCATCGCTCCAGCAGCGACCCTCCAGGACTCAGCGTGTTGTGCAGCAGCACCA